>CAYWOZ010000077.1:0-14241 GCA_964458675.1 uncultured Saprospiraceae bacterium | reverse complement strand
ACATCAAATGGTTTTTTGCTCACCTTCTCTGCAATAATAGAAAGCAAAACATAATTTGAATTTGAATACTCAGCGTCTTCATCTGGATCAAAGGCACTTCCGAACTCCATGACTTTTTCTACTACTTCCTCTCTGGTCAATGATTTTGTAAGGTAATTTAGGTACTCATCTGTATTGGTGAAATTATAAATGCCCGATCGATGTCTGAGCATATGTTCTATAGTTATTCGGGATGAATTTTTCATTTTAGGAAACCATCTTGAAAGCGGGCTGTTCAACTTTAGCTTTTTATCTTCCACCAACTTCATAATAATTACTGCAGTGAATGATTTTGTAACTGAACCAACTCGATAGGCAGTCTCTGTATTAGCCGCTTTTTTGGATTCTAAATCTATAAATCCAATAGTATTAGAGTACACCTCTACTCCATCCTGGAAGATTGACAAACTGCCCATACCTTGTTCTTTCTCCTCTATAAGCTGAAAAAGTTGGTCTAATTTAGATTTGTCAAAATCTTGTGCAAATAAAGAATTCAAAAAGAGTAATGTGAATAGGCTTGATAATATAATCTTCATAAGAAATGTGTGGTTTATCAATACAAATAAGCAATAGTCTTTCCAATCTTTAAACTAGCCTAGTAATTCACTTTCATTTACGAATGGTTGTTTATACAGTCTTTTACCTGTAGCTCGAAATAATGCATTAGCTATCGCTCCGCCCACTGGAGGCAAACTTGGTTCTCCAAGTCCCGTTGGAGAGGCTTCAGATTCTATAAAGTGAACGTCAATTTCAGGCGCTTCTCCCATTCTAATCATTCTATAACTATTGAAGTTGTTTGACTTTGCACGACCATCTTGAACCTGAAAGTCTCCAAACATCGCATGCCCAATTCCATCTACGATTCCTCCCTCGACTTGATTTTGAGCGGCATAAGGATTTACCACTATTCCGCAATCTACTGCAGCAGTTACTTTTTTGATAACTGGATTATCGTCTACCATTACTACTTCAGCGACTTCAGCTACATGAGTGTTATGAGAGAAGTAAACAGAAAGTCCAAGATGGACACCTTCTTTTTGATTTCCCCAACCAGCTTTTTCAGCTGCTAGTTTTGCAACTCCAATAGCGCGTACTGGATCATATTCATATCCAGCATCCTTATTTCCTTTTGCTTTCTCAAATAGTTTAATTCTCAAATCTAGAGCATCCATACCCATCTCTTCAGCGACTTCATCAAAGAAGCTTTGTTCTGCATAGGCTAAGAAATTGGTATAAGGGGCTCTCCAAGCACCAGTCGTAATATTACTTTTTGCAGTATTTGTATCTACACGCATATTATCAATAGATCCTGCTGGAAAATAATTAGGGATGCTATCAAACATGTTTCCATTAAAACAGGCTTCCGTAAGGTGATAAGCAGTTATTTCTCCATCCTTAATAGCCGCCCTTATCTTATATTTTGATGCTGGGCGATAAGTACCGCTACTCATATCATCTTCTCTTGAAAACATCAACTGCACTGATTTACCCGTCTTTTGAGCTATTTCTGCAGCTTCATCAGAAAAATCTCCATAAAGCCGTCTACCAAAACCACCTCCCATTCTAGTCATCATAATTGAGATGTTTTCTTTATCTAGCTTAGTGATATCTGCGATTCTATTCTGAGCCCAAGCAGGAGTTTGTATTGGTCCTTTGCAAATCAATTTTCCTCCATCCATCTTAGCGAAAAAATTCATGGGTTCTAAACAGTTGTGCGGTAGGAATGGCGCTTCATAAACTCTTTCTACTACCTTATCAGCATTTTTAAATGCTTTATCAATGTTTCCATCGTTTCTTTTTGGGTCTTTTGATTTCTTATTTAGCAAAGCTTTTAAGGTAGCGTCATGTGATGCAGTTGATTCTAATGTTCCTGTAGTTTTCCAGTTCGCTTTAATCAATTTTTTAGCTTTAAAAGCAGTCCAGGTATTGTTTGCCAACACGGCGATTTTATTATCCGCATATCTAATAACATCTATCACTCCTTCTACTTTCCTTGCTTCTGCATCTTCAAAATTATCTAGCTCCATACCAAATGCCGGAGGTCGAATAGAGGCTGCATAAACCATATTCTCTTCTTTTGTATCTATTCCGAATAATGGCTTGCCAGTGATAATATTGTTGATATCCACATTCACTTTGCTATGCCCAATGATCTTGTATTCCGAAGGTTTTTTAAGGGTAATCTCAATAGGGACTTCCAAGCTAGCTGCTTCTAAAGCAAGCTCACCATAGCCTAGTTTTTCTCCAGTACTATTTGTTATTTCTCCATCAGCAGCCGTAAGTGAAGAAGCATCTACGTCCCATCTCTTAGCAGCAGCATTGATTAGCATTTGCTTGGCTGTTGCTCCTGCATTTCGAAGGCTATCCCAGCCCTTTCTGATAGATTGTGAGCCACCAGCTACTTGTCGAGTAAAGCCTTCACTTAATGGAGCCTGCTCTACTACCACATCCTCCCATCTAGCATCCAATTCTTCCGCTACAATCATTGGCATCGAGGTTTTAACATTCTGCCCAATTTCCGGATTTGGAGACAATATAGTGACCAAGCCTGTTTCCCCAATCTTAATAAAAGTATTCATGGTATACCAGTTATTGGGTAATGCCTTGCTTACAATCTTTTCTACCGCAACATCTTCACAAGCACTTAGCAAATTGAATCCTAAAATAAGTCCACCTCCCATAGTCGAGGTCAGCTTTAAGAATGATCTCCTTTTTAATTGTATATCGTTTGTCATGATTTGGATTGTAATTATTTTGAAACAGATTTAATGGCTGCCTTGATGCGGGTATATGTTCCGCATCTGCACAGATTACCCGACATTGCATTATCAATGTCCTCATCACTTGGGCTAGGCTTGTTTTTGAGTAAAGCAGCTGCATTCATGATTTGACCAGCCTGACAGTATCCACATTGGGGCACATCAAACTTTCTCCAAGCTTCCTGCAAAGGGTGCTTGTCGTCTTTATCCAGTCCTTCAATGGTTGTGATTTTCTTATCTCCAACTGCAGACACAGGTACTGAGCATGATCTGATGGCACCTCCATTTAAATGGACCGTACAAGCACCGCATTGTGCTATTCCACATCCAAATTTTGTACCCACCATTTCTAGTGAATCCCTTAGTACCCAAAGCAGTGGCATGTCCTTATCGACATTGACTTCATGCTTCTGATCGTTAATATTAAGCGTATAGTTTGGCATAATTAAGTATTGATATTCGTTATTCCGTCAATATAAGGCTTTCACCTTATATGTTGATAATTTATTCAATCAATAATGAAATGAAGACTAGCTTATAGTTTTTAAATGGGTTTATTGTCTTTGACCAACTTGATTTGATTCTGAAGCTTTTTTCTTTTCCTTATAGATTATGTCATTATTGCTTCTTGATTTGATAGCATTAGATTCACGAGATGTGGAGTAATTTATTTGACCATCAGCTTTCTTAGTTGAGGTCTTTTGTAAGTAATTATCTATATAGGAGAGATAGTGAAGTCCCAGGAGGGCTGCAATTACAAATATAGGCATTGAGAGTACCAATACAGATCCAAGATCTGACCATTGAAAGATATTAAGTAAACTTACTCTGAAGTGGTACCAATTGACAACTACTCCAAAAAAGAAAGCAGAAATTGATGTAATCATTAAAATAACATGCAAACAGACTCTTGTTTTACTTTTGGCTTTTGGCATAATGACTATCAGGCCCAGAATTATAGATACCATCGAGATAGGACCGCTAAAAAACGTAGATGCCATAGGCAGTAATCCTTGATAAGTTGCTGTAGATGACGCATAATTAAAAAAACTCAAAGAGAATAAAAAGAAATACCCTAACACGCTGTGGGTTTCTGTTCCTTTCCGTAATACAAATAATGCAATAACAGCAAAAGCTGATAATGCTCCGCTTACGAAAAACAGCGCTCCTATTGGTGTATCAATAAGTATGTCAATTTCAGACATCTTGTGTTTTAGGGTGATCAGAAAAATAGCTAGTGTGCACAGTGTTAGTGCATACAATGACTATAATAAATACTATTTCACTCTAAGATGCATATTGTTAAAGTAATTAATGTGACATAAATTGAAGTATTCAGAAATACGTAGAATCTATACAATTATGCCATTTAATGTTCATTGTCAACAATTTAAATCTATGTCTACTTTGAAATGTGACTATATTATTCGTTGAAAAGAGCTACATATTTATCTTATAATAGCATTCAAATAATGAAATTGCCTTAATTATCTGGATTTTTATTTGGGTGTATTCTAGACTTCCGCGGAAAGCTTCAGTCTAGAACCAGGCTGTACGAGACTACGTGTTCACTCCGGTGCTAAGCACATCACGCGAAGCAGCGTGATTCTCTACCATCCTTTACACAAAAAATTAGGAAGTTGAGGTGGGTGCTTTTATACCTTGCACAAATTTATTTATGCTTTGTTCCAGTTTTCCTCCTTGCGTTAGCGCTTTTATAAATGCACTTCCGATGATTGCACCTTGTGCATATTGACATGCAGTCGAGTAGGTATTATGATCTGAAATTCCGAAACCAATAAGCTTTGGGTTTTGTAGATTAAGATTTTTTACTTTTTGAAAGTATTCTCTTTGCGCATTTGATATATCATTTGCTGTTCCGGTTATTGAAGCGCTTGACACTATGTAAATAAATCCTCGTGTCAGCTTATCTATGCGTTTCATTCTATCCTCAGGTGTTTGTGGAGTGATCAGAAAGCTGATGCCTAAGTCTAGCTCTACAAAAAGATCTTGGTATTGTTCTTCGTATTCGTGAAGTGGAAGGTCTGGGAGGATGAGTCCATCTATTCCTACTCTTTTGCACTTTTTGAAAAAAGCTTCTGCTCCATATTGAAGTACCTGATTGTAATAACCCATCAGAATTAATGATGCGTTTATTTCTGAACGAACCCCTTCCACTTGATCAAATAAGATGTCCAATTGCATACCATTGGCTAGCGCCTTTGAGCCACTTTCTTGAATAGTGGGTCCATCTGCCATCGGATCGGAATACGGCATCCCTATTTCTATAATATCAACTTGGTTGCTATCAAGAGTATGTAGAATCCTTTGCGTATCCTTAAGTTCCGGATACCCAGCAGTAAAATATATATTTAGAATGTCTTTTTCTTTTGTAGAAAAAAGGTATTGGATTCTATTCATTTTCGTTTAAGTATTTGGTAAACGTAGCTAGATCCTTATCTCCTCTTCCAGATAAATTGATTACAACCACGTCCTCTTTTTTCCATGTTTTTTTGAGAAGCGATGCCAAGGCGTGGGCTGTTTCTAAAGCTGGAATTATTCCTTCTTTCCGAGTAAGATGAAGGGCGGCCTTTAAGGCTTCTGAGTCTGATATGGGAATCGCTTCTGCTCTACCCGAATCAATCAAATGCGCGTGCATAGGTCCGATACCTGGATAATCTAGTCCAGCAGATATAGAATATGGCTCAATAATTTGCCCGTCTTTGGTTTGCATCAAAAGTGTCTTGCTTCCATGAATAATACCTTCCGTGCCAAGAATGCTAGTAGCCGCGGACTCTCCGGTCTCTATTCCTAAGCCAGCTGCCTCCACAGCAATTAATTGAACTCGATTGTCATTTAGATAATGGAAATATGCACCAGCTGCATTAGAGCCCCCCCCTACACAGGCGATGATATAATCTGGATAATCCCTGCCGATTTGTTCCTTTAATTGCCACTTTATTTCTTCACTGATCACAGATTGAAATTGTGCAACCATATCTGGATATGGATGTGGACCTACCACAGAACCAATAATGTAGTGCGTATCGGTAGGATTGTTAATCCAGTCTCGAATGGCTTCGTTCGTTGCATCTTTAAGAGTCTTACTGCCAGAAGTAGCGGGCCTTACTTCAGCTCCCAACATCCGCATTCGAGCTACATTCGGCGCTTGTCTTTCAATATCTACCTCACCCATATAAACAATACACTCCAAGCCTTTCAAAGCACAAACAGTAGCGGTTGCCACGCCATGCTGACCAGCACCTGTTTCCGCAATAATTCTACGCTTTCCTAATTTTTGCGCTATTAGAATCTGGCCTATTGTATTATTGATTTTATGAGCACCAGTATGATTAAGGTCTTCTCTCTTCAGATAAATCTGACAGCCGAATTCTGCAGATAGTCGCTCCGCTAGATATAATGGTGAAGGCCTACCAACATAGTCTTTCAAAAGAACTCTAAATTCTGTTTGAAATTTTTCACTATTTATGGTGTCCATATAGCATAGACGAAGTTCCTCTAGGTTGCCAAAGAGCATTTCAGGTATGTAGGCTCCTCCAAATTTTCCATAAAAGCCTTTATCGTCAATTGCTATGATGGGTTTAGATACCATGTGCTAATTTTTTCCTATTTCTTACAAAATGATCTGGTCGTTTTATTTTGTAAATAAAATCAGCCACATCGTCTAAATTTTTATACCCTGGTTCTACTTCGAAGCCGCTATTCACATCTACCATTGCCAGATATTTTAGCTCTAAATTCCGTATTGTATTTGCATCGTCTGGACCAATTCCTCCACTTAGTAAGAAACGCTTTTTTCCCTTGTAGTTTTGAAGCATTTCCCAATTAAATTTAGAACCATTACCTCCTGGTAAGTCTCCCTTTGTATCGAAAAGAAAGTAATCACAAAAGAACCCATAGGCACTTGTATTGCTAAAGCAAAAATTATCACTAACTGAAAAAGCTTTAATCAACTTTAGATTGTGCTCTTTTAGTTTCTGACAATAAAAGATGCTTTCCTTTCCATGTAACTGGACATAGTCTAGTTCGTAATCTTCTTGCATTTTTAATACTATCTCTATAGATGCATCTACAAAAACACCCACCTTTTTACAAGTTAAGTTTTTTCGCTTAAAAGCGGACTTCACCTCTTCTGGAGTAAGTGTACAATTTCTCTTAGATTTATTATAAAAAATAAATCCAACCATATCGACTGGCAATGTCAATAAGGAATTTAGGTTTTCCGAATTGTTAATACCGCATACTTTAGCTTTAACCTTAAGCATTTTTATGATTTTTGGATTAACAAATAATTTCAATTAATGCGCTATCAGCAATGTAAAGGGGCTTCGTTACTTTCAAGCGAGTTTATTTCGTTTATAAATTGTCTACATTTTAAACCTGGATTATTGGAACGCATAAAGTGTTCTCCTATTAGAAATCCATCGAAACCTGCTGACTTTAATTTTATTATACTTTCCGCATTACTTATTCCACTCTCAGATATTTTAGTGAATGAAGTAGGAATATCTTTTATCATATTTAAAGAAGTTTCTAAACTAACAGAAAAGTCTTTTAAGTTTCTATTGTTGACTCCTACTATATCTATATTTTGATTCAGTTTCTCCAATTGCTCCTTGCTATGAACCTCCATCAATACCTCTAGGTTTAATGATTTAGCTAAGACGGATAGCTCTAATACTTCTTTTTTGGATAAAACTTCAGCAATCAGAAGTATAGTATCAGCGCCAATAGACTTTGCCTCATGCACTTGGTAAGGGTCAATTATAAAATCCTTTCTAAGGATTGGACATGTATTGTTCTTTCTAGCCATTCCTAAGTCCTCGTTCTTTCCTCCAAAAAAATGCTCGTCCGTAAGTACAGAAAGGCCACTTGCACCAGCTCCTACATAACCTTTAGTAACTTCTTCTACTTTCGCATCAAAATTGATAATTTCTTTGCTTGGAGATTTTCTTTTAAATTCTGCGATTATACCCGACTTGGTGTGATCTTGAAGATTCTTTACCATAGAGATACAAGCTATATGATAAAAGTCAGATTCCTTCAACTTAGTTAACGGTATCAACTCCATCTTGCGAGCCACCTCTTTCTTTTTATGCGCCACTATTTTGTTAAGAATATCCATAATTAGTTTAGCATTTTTTTAAAATTGCTTAGAGCTTTACCACTCTCAATAGATTCTTTCGCAATTGAAACTGCATCTTCCAATGAGGTATTCTCGCTGTATAAATGAATACCATAGCTAGCATTAGCAATGATTACATTCTTTTGAGCTATTGTACTTTTGTCCTCTAACACATCCATAAATATCTGAGCATTAGACGCCACATCATCTCCGCCATATAATTCAGATGGTACGCAGCAATCAAGTCCAAAATCGGAATGGTTCATTGTTCTACTATCGGTATCAGTTCGCACTAGAAAATCATCGGTTAGACTAATTTCATCGTAACCATCCAAGTTATACACTACAGCAAATTCTCTATTTTGTTTTTTAAGAATGTATTGGTAAAGCCGACTTAAAGTCGCATTGTAAACTCCCAGAAAATTGTATTTTGGTTGTGCCGGATGTACTAATGGCCCAAGCATATTGAAGAATGTTTTTACACCTAATGCCTTTCTTATTGGAACTACAGATTTCATGGCAGGATGAAAGTATGGGGCGTGCAAAAAGCAAAGATTATGTTTATCAAGTTGAGCATTTAATTGATCTTCTTCCTTAAGAAATGTGTATCCAAGATACTGTAATACATTACTAGATCCACATACAGAAGAAACCGAATTATTTCCATGCTTAGCCACTTTTACACCTGCTCCGGCCATAACCACAGCTGATAAAGTAGAAATATTAAAAGTGTCTTTTCCGTCTCCTCCGGTACCAACTATATCTAAACAATCCAGGCCACGAAAAGATACAGGTATGCATTTTTCCATCAGACCTGCTCTAAAGCCATCCAATTCCTCAGCAGCTATGGGACGCATATTAAATACAGTTAAAAAAGAGGCTATTTCATTAGAGCTAAACTTCTCCTCAGTTATGCCCAGCATAATCTCTTTAGCTTGTACTTGACTAAGCTTTCCATGTTGATATAGATAAGTTAGCGTATCCCTCATGATATAGTCGCATTTTCAAGTGCATAATCTTCTTTACTTATCTCATATGAGATTTGTAAAAAATTGGCTAGTATCTTCTTACCCACTGAAGTCATAATAGACTCAGGATGATACTGGACACCATATATTGGTAGTGACTTATGTTGAATAGCCATGACTTCATTTTGATCATCTAATGCAGTGACTTCAAGTTCATCTGGAATTTGGTCGACTGAGGCACTCCAAGAATGATACCTGCCCGCTAGATAGGTATCTGGTATACCTGTAAATAACATTGATTTAATATCTGTTTGATGTATTTCAGTTGCTACACCATGATATACCTTCTCTAAGTTTCGAATACTACCTCCAAATGATTCTATAATGGCTTGGTGTCCTAAGCAGACTCCAAGAATTCTCTTAGTATGGGCGTACTTTTTTATGACATCCAAAAGAATGCCTGCTTCATGAGGTAAACCAGGTCCAGGCGATAGTACAATGGTGTCGTAATCCCCTATTTCTTCTACATCTATTTTGTTATTCCTACTCACTGAAATCTCGGTCTGAGTGAGCTCTTCAATATACTGAACCAAATTATAAGTAAAGGAATCGTAATTATCTAATAGAATTATCTTGCTCATAGGTTTTCTGCTTTTTTGATAGCCGCGTTCAAGGCGCCTAATTTGTTATTTATTTCTTGCAATTCACTTTCTTCATTACTACCTATAACTATTCCTGCACCAGCTTGATAAAAGAGAGTGTTTGATTGGCTGAGGAAAGAACGTATTAGTATGGCTTGATTCATATTGCCTTGGAAGTCGATAAACCCAATTGCCCCTCCATAAAAAGATCTAGAGGTTGGCTCTACTTCATCTATAATCTGCATAGCTTTATGCTTCGGTGCCCCAGATAAAGTACCTGCAGGAAAAGTATCTGCGAATACTTGTAAAGCATTTGTCTTTTCAGAAAGCTTCCCAATAACCTTGGATACTAGATGAATTACGTGCGAAAAAAAGTGGACTTCTTTTAAGTTAGACACTTTTACTTCAGTACAATGTCGACTCAAATCATTGCGAGCAAGATCAACAAGCATAATGTGTTCTGCATTCTCCTTTTCATCATTTGATAATTCTAGGGCTTTAGCTGCATCTGCATTTTTGTCGATTCCAGTACGCTTAAATGTTCCAGCAATTGGATTCACACTTGCTACTCTATTATTGACTACCAGTTGAGACTCAGGGGAAGAACCAAATAGTCTATAGGCTCCATAGTCAAAATAAAATAGATATGGAGAAGGATTCAAACTTCTCAAAACACGGTATACATTAAACTCATCTCCACTGAATGCTTGATCAAATCTTCTAGAAAATACTATTTGAAATACATTTCCTTTTTGACATTGCTCTTTTCCAATGCGTACCATTCTTTTGAAATCCTCATCAGTCATGTTGCTATTCACGTCTCCTTCTAGTGAAAAAGAATAGCTATCGAACACTGGAATATTGATTTGGAAAATCAAATTTTGGATTGTAGAATTCTTCCCTTCGTTGCTATTCTCAGTGATTGTAATTTCATCTTTAAAGTGATCGAATTCTAATATGTACCGAAAAGTAGAATATCGAATGTCCGGAATATCCGCTTTTGATTTATCTTGATCGAGGCTTATATCTTCAAAATATTGAATAGCATCGAAGTTAGTATGCCCAAAGCATCCATTAAAAATACTATTATCAGAAATTTTATGATTGGTAATAAATTCTTGGAGGGCGTCAGCTACTTGTTCTCGTGACAATATTGCATCTTTTGATATGAGCTTACCTCCTTGATATTGATGAATAAGATTGTCTTTGACTATAAACTCATCAAGTACATCTAAAGCGATATAGGATTTGCAGTCTTCTTTACTACTGAAGTCATTGGCTTCTAATAGCAATATAGTCTTATACTTATCTCTCAGTTTGAGAAATAAGGATACAGGCGTATGGGTATCCCCCATAACGGATTTGGTAAAAGTTTTTATCAATCTAGGATTGACTTTAGCAATTAAAGTCATAGTAATATTCTTTTTTGCAAATACCGTGCAATAAAAAAAGGCTTATTGGATACCCAATAAGCCTTTTTTATAAATGCACAAAGAAGAACCTATCTATCCGGGTATCCGATTAGTTAAGTGCCACCAAATAATGCTATTATTAAAAATCATTTTTTTCATCAACACAAAGTAAACGTATTCTAATCTAGAAAGCAAGTAATATGACTAAATATAAATCATAATAGCAGTCACATGACTAAAACAATAAATATATAGCTTAAGCCAAAACTTTAGGAGCTACTAGATGATATATCATCTCTTTTAATAGATTTCCGGAATCCGCATTTACACTACCCACTCCTTTTGACCTGAGATCAAATTGATTAATGATGTCAATGCTTGATTCAATCTCTTCTCTAGAATAAGTGCTTAAAGCCTTTCTATAGTTTCGTATAAAGAATCTTGCAGAGTATTCATTTCTAGGAGAAAAGCCCAAGTTCTTAGCAAGGCTTAAGTCATCTTGTTTGGAATATGAAATAGCTAAATACAGTTTTGAATAGAAACTGAAGACGCTATTAATAACGGCAATGGCAGGATTCTTCTTTGGATTATCTGCAAAATAATTTATGATCTGCTGCGCCTTAAACATATCCCTAGAGGCGATAGCATCTTGTAATTCAAACACATTATACTTCTTACTTATTCCAATATGTTTTTCAATTATTAGAGGATCTATGGTTGACCCTTTTGGAATTAGGATGAACAACTTATCCATCTCGTTGGCAATTTTAGACAAGTCAGCTCCTAGAAAATTGGCCACCAAAGCAGTGCTTTGGTCATCTATCTCAAATCCATTACCACTGACATAACCAGCTATCCATTTAGGAATTTCGTTATCATATAGTTTCTTAGATTCGTATATTTCTCCTTTTGCTTTTATTGCCTTACCAAAAGATTTGCGCATATCTATTCTACCATGCTTATACTGAATAACGAATACAGTGGATGGCACTGGATTGTCTAAGTAAACACTAAGATCGTTTATGGTCTTCATATCTTGTGCCTCCTTCAAGATAATAAGTTGAAAAGGCGACATCATTGGATAGCGCATACAAGAGTCAATGATTTGTTTTGCAGTTGCGTCTTTACCATACCATATGGTCATATTAAAAGACTTTTCACTCTCTGTAAGTACTTTGTCTTCAAAGGCTTGGGTCAGAATGTCAATATTGTAATCCTCTTCGCCATGCAGCAAGTAAACAGGTTTGTATGTTTTTGATTTGATATGTTTATGTATGTCCGTTTTGATTTGCATCTATCTTAAACTTCGCTGATGTAATTTTTAGTTAGCAAAATAAATATTTTATTGCACTATATATAAGTAATTCACTTATAAATTACTATCCTTATAACATATTGATTATGAGTTTGTTACAGAACCCCTAGAATGTAAATTGGTGTACATTTTGCTGTATTCAATTGAATAATAATATTCCAACAACCAATGAAGAGTACTAGGCAATTAATCATATTGACACTTTTGTGCATTAGCACAATATCTGTAGGTCAAGTTACTGATGAAGAAAGTCATTTTAATACTTGGTACTCTCTAAAAGCAAAGGTTGACTTAAGCGATCGCTTCTATGTGAATTCTCAAATTTCTCTGAGACGATATGATTTCCTAAAATCATGGCAAAAGATTATTCTTAGAGCTAGAGGATTATACAAAGTGAACGATTTTGTAGTGGCGGGTCTTGGGTATACCTATTCTAGAAATTATGAACCTGATCAAGCTCCAAATTTAATTTCTGTCCCTAGGAGTGATGTTTTTACTGAATTTGGTTTCACGAATTCCTTTGACGATTTAAAATTAATAAATCGATTTAGACTTGAACATCGCTTTACTGGTAATCTTATTGTTCCAGAAGACGTAAATGAAAAGGCCTTTATAGAAGGTACAAAGTTTAGCAATAGGCTGCGTTACAGAATGACTTTTAAGTATCCTTTAATTAAAGAAGAGGATGGTAAAACAAAATTATATGCTGCTGGGTTTTATGAATTGTTTCTCCGAATGGATTCTAAATTCAAAATCTTAAATATCAGCGGAAACATTTTTAAGATAGTAGCAGGCTATAGTCTAAATGAATTGTTAACTGTGGAAGGCGGGTTTAGAAGAACCATAAGACACGATAAAAACTATACGTCTAAAGAAATAAATACCATTCTTGATCTTTCTCTTAAGTATAGATTTGATTTTAAAGATGAATTCTCAGAGCAAATATTACCTGTGTTCAACAATGTTTTTCAATACTTACAATAGTTGTCATTTTACTTACAAGTGTAATCCGCATTCTGTTTTCGGATTATTATTCCATCTTCCGTCACGACCATCTCCAGGCACTGTACAATGTCTGCATCCAATAGAAGCGTATCCTTTTGATTTTAAAGGGTGAAATGGTAAGTGATGCTCCATAATGAACTGATCTCTTCCCTCAAAGTCGATATCTAACAAAGGATAGAATTTGCAGATATTCTCCTTCTGCACGAAAAAGTCTAAGTCATTTCTAAAGGCACTTTGCCATCGCATTAACCCAGATACCCATATTTTATAATCTTGCTTGATTAATTCCAAAGGTTGAACTTTGTTGATATTGCAACATTCATTTGGGTTACTCTCCCACATCTTGCTAGAGGAAGTCATTTGATGTTCTATCAGACCCGCTTGCACAATCTCTACTTTTAAATCATATAGTTGAGTCAAGTACTCTTTATATATTATAGTTTCTTTGAAATGGTAACCCGTATCAATGAAATATATGACTTGTTCCTTATTTATATCTGAGAATACTTTTAATAGAAAAGCAGAGGTGGCCGCAAAGGAAGATGTCAACATGATTTCATCTTCATTAAATTCTTCATACAATGCTTCAACTCGTTGATATACAGACTTTTTAGCAAAGCTATCATTCATTGAAGCTAGGTTCAACTCGGCATTATTCTTATTCTTTAACATCACCATTCTTCAATTGGTATTTTAAGGTCTTACATGTTAGCATTTGAAGAGTTGCAAATATGCAAAAGTCAGAGACAATTAGAGCAGCTTCGTTTAAATTCTATGAAAACTTAACATAGTTTTAGTAATAATCATTCGCTTATACTGAAATATTTGGTTTGTGGTGAATAGGAAAATTGCAGCTATTGGCTATGAAGCACATTTCATTGGCTTGTTGATGTAGTGCTTTAGCGGTAGCTAAATTCTCAGGCTTTGCAATTATTACACTTGGAAGTAATGTGACC
>CAYWOZ010000076.1:0-14582 GCA_964458675.1 uncultured Saprospiraceae bacterium | reverse complement strand
GCTTCGGTTCCCTGTCCGACAAGTCATCCAGGCGGGTTTCCCTATCCATGTCCACAGGACATAGATTGCTTCGCAACGGTCAGTCATGCGCTAAATGAAATTTACTTTCTTTCAGAAGTTAATAGAGGTGCCCTAATTTCAATAATCGGAAATCTGTCGTAAAAGAGTAAGCTTATCCATATTGAATTTGGTTTTATTTAAACTTAAGTCATCTTTTTATGTGTCTAAAATAAAGGCTTTCATATTGTCAATAATAAGATTGAGGCCACCCCGAAAAGTCAAGAAACCCTAAAATGTCACTTTTGGCAATCCACTACTTTTCGGAGTGGACTCAAGGTTGGTTTTACTCTAAATACTAGACTATACTCAATATAAAGTGGCTTGGGACAAATTATGTGACTTTATTTCGGTCAATATCAAGGTGACTGAATGTTGCAAGAAGCAAAAAAAGATACGACGTATCTTTTTAATGAAGAAACCGAGACAAACTTGTCAAGGCTAGAATTAATCTTCAAAATGCCTGCGTATTTGTGATCCCGATTGCTATCGAGATCAATGAAGATAATGGCCGAAAGAGATAGCAGAAATGTCTCAAATCAATTTCTATTGAGTATACTACAAGCAGCTTATTTCAAGATGTAAAACAAATCCTTGAAACGGTTTATAGCGAAAACATAGAAGATATAGATATAGACATTGATGAAGCATAAAGTTATTTGACAAACCTTCTGCATGTTGATCATCCTTCTAACAAATCCCCTCCCCACCGCGATAGGGACAGCAGCGATACGAAATGCCCTGGAGGGCTAATGAAGGAATGACTAGCGACGGATGAGCGTGCAAGCGAATACTAGCTAGGCATATCCTGAATAGTCCTCTAGGGTATAGAGTACAAGCGAATGGCCCGCTCGATCGCCCCAATAATACTTATCTAAGAAAGCCTCAGTTAATAGAAAAAACTAGCCAATTCAAGCAAGTCTATATAGTACCAAACCCTACACAATCAGCATGCTACTAGTATGGAATACAGCGAATTATACCTATACTGCTACAAGACTTCTACTCTTAGCCTCTGTACCCCTCAAAGGGGGCCAAAAATTTAAACTATCAATAGCGCTCAAAACTTTGGTAGAACGATATTTTGGACTAATTTTGAAGCTTGAATGAGAATGGGTTGATGCTGTTCCGAATGCTCGGATTTGGTGTAGATAAAGCCAAAACCATCAAGCCAAACCGAAAGGAGAAACACATACATAATGAGTGAAAAAACAATAGACTGGAATGAGCTTTTCTTGCTATCTGGTCCCTGTGTCATAGAGGAGGAAAGCATCATGATGAAGACGGCGGAAGCGCTAAAGGAGATGTCTGAACGATTGAAGCTCCCGGTAGTGTTCAAGTCTTCCTTCATGAAGGACAACCGCAGCTCGGTGGAGTACTATAAAGGGCCGGGCATAGAAGAGGGGCTGAAGCTGCTCCAAAAAATCAAGACTGAATTTGATATGCCGATTGTCTCGGATATACACTTCCCTTCTCAAGTCAAGGCTGCGGGTGAGGTGCTGGACATCATCCAAATTCCTGCTTATCTATGTATGCAGACTACCTTGGTCGTGGAAGCGGCTAAGACAGGCAAGACCATCAATCTCAAGCATGGGCAGTTTCTGTCTCCTAAAAACATGATCAAGCCGATTGACAAAATTCTATCTACAGGTAATAAAGACATTTTACTGACCGAAAGAGGATATACTTTTGGCTACAATGACTTAATAGTAGATCCTAGAAGCTTTTATGATTTGGCGGAGACGGGCTATCCTGTAATTTTTGATATTACGCATTCGATCAGGAAATATGGTATCCCAAGTTCGGATCCCGCAGGTGGTTTACGCGAGTACCTCCCTACCCTGGCGCGTGCTGGAGTAGCAGCTGGTGTGGATGGTTTGTTTATCGAAGCGCATCCTGACCCATCGAATGCACTATGCGATGCAGCTAGTCAATTAGATATTAAAAACTTAGAAGAATTTTTGAAACCACTTATTGAAATCCATTTCTTGGAAAAAAAATATAGAAAATAAATATGGAACTCTATTTAGATTCAGTTAATCTTGAAGAAATAAAGACTGCGAGTAAACTTGGCTACTTGACTGGCTTGACCACCACTCCAACCTTCATGGTGAAAGAAGGTGTCAAAGACGTGGATGCACAAATCCTAAAAATAGCGGAGTATGTCAATATCCTTCAGGTAGAGGCATTGGGTGACACGGCAGAAGAGATCATAAAAGAAGCCAATAGACTGATCGCGCTCGGCTTGTCTAAGGAAACAACTGTATTTAAAATTCCTATATCACTGGAGGGGACTAGAGCATGCAAGATGCTGATTGACCAAGGTCTGCAAGTAAACCTGCATCTTGTATACACTTTGCAGCAGGCCTACATGGCATTTGCCGCAGGCGCTACTTATGTATGTCCACTAGTAGGTAGGCTACAAGACCAGGGGCATGACGCACTAGGTCTGGTGAAGCAGTGTGTAGAGATTACCCAGCGCTATGGCTACAAGTCCAAAATCATGTTCTCTTCTGTACGTAATGCCGAGCACATCAGAAATGCATTGACCATAGGCGTACACACTATCACAGTGCCTTGGAAAATAATGAAAAAACTCACAGATAATCACTTTACGACTATCGGTACAGATCAGTTTATCAACGACACAAATGCGCTGATGAGCACAGTAGGTGACGTGGTCATCACAGAGAATGTAAGAATTTCGTCCTCCGCTACGATCACGGATGCACTGTTCTTGATGACTAAGACAAAGTTGGGTGCAGTAGCAGTGATGAACGATGATGGTTCATTTCATCGTCTCTTTACAGATGGTGACTTGAGAAGGTTGACCGCTGAGCATAAGGACAATGTCCAAGGGGTAACTTTGAACACCTTGGAAAAGAAGGTACCAAAATCTGTAGATCCTGATAGTTCGCTTTTTGAAGCTCGCAAAGTATTTCATGAAAGCAATGTAGACACCTTGGTGGTAATGAATAATAAAAACTTTTTTGGATTGATAGATATACACCAAACAATCTAGCATGGCTATTGAGGCAATGTTTGAAAAGCAAGGCGGTGTTTTTCTAAACTCTGTGAAGGAGATCACGGCAAAACTGAAAGACGTAGATTGCTTTGTCTTCGACTGGGATGGCGTTTTTAATAATGGCGCCAAATCCGACTTAAAAGGCAGTCCATTTTCTGAAGCGGATTCTATGGGATTGAATATGCTGCGGTTTAGTTACTGGTTGATTCATGGCAAACTGCCCATCGTCACTATCATCACTGGAGCCAATAATCTAACGGCCATCGACTTTGCAAAACGAGAACACATCAGCGCAATCTCTATCAATACAAAAGATAAGCGTGTCACCTTAGATCAAATCACTAAGAAGTACGGGACTAGTCATACGAAAACGGCTTTTGTATTTGATGATATATTGGACTTAGATGCTTCTTCTATTTGCCAGCTTTCCTTCTGTGTTCGTCGCAAGGCCTCTCCTCTGTTTAATGAATTTGTAAGTCAAAAACACATGTGCGACTATCTCAGTGCTAACGAAGGGGGCCAACATGCAGTGCGCGAAATCACGGAGTTGTTGATTGGCTTGAATGGCAATTATGAAGAAACCATTTCCAAGCGCATTGCTTATCAAGGGGACTATGCACAGTATCTAGCGGAGCGGCAGGCCGTGGAGGTCGAGATTTTGAATTCTGATAGCATAGCATATCCATAAAAACTTAGAACCTCTAAAGCGAAAATTACGAGATCATAGGAGGTATAGTCAACGGAAAACAGTTTGAGATAATTCTGTTTTTTCTTTTGGCCACTTTCAGCATTAATCCCGATACCTATCGCGACACCCATGCTAAGGCATCGCTTTACTTTTTTGCTTCAATCTTGACCAAAATAATGTCGCATAATTTGCCCCAAACCAGTATCCGTTGAGTATAATATTTAAAATCCTATTCGATTACTTAAAATGTAATATGTATTAAAAAACTTTCGTCTTCCGTATTCGTTCACTGTTCTGTATATTTGTAAACAAATTCAACTTTCACACACACCGTATTTTCGGATAAATAACTAACAATGTCTTCAAAAATCTTTTATACGCATACTGATGAAGCACCAGCTTTAGCAACAAAATCTCTTCTACCTATCGTACAAGCTTTTGCAAAGCATTGTGATGTGGAGATAGAAACAAAGGATATTTCTTTGGCAAGCAGAATTTTAGCAAATTTTTCCACGTACTTGAAACCAGAACAACAAGTACCTGATGCATTAGCGGAGTTGGGCGAATTGGTTAAAAAGCCTGAGGCAAATATCATTAAATTACCGAACATATCGGCTTCTGTTCCTCAATTGAAAAAGACAATCGAAGAATTGCAAAGCGATGGTTTTGCAATACCTAATTATCCTGATGAGCCAAGCAATGATGAAGAAAGAAAGATCAGAGCCACCTTCGACAAAATAAAAGGTAGCGCTGTAAATCCAGTCCTGAGAGAAGGTAACTCTGACAGAAGAGCCCCTAAACCAGTAAAAGCATACGCTAGACAGAACCCACATTCTATGGGTAAATGGTCTGCTGATTCTACTTCTCACGTCTCTACTATGGGCTCAGGAGATTTTGCTTCCAACGAAAAATCAGTCACAATTTCTAAAGCTGGATCTGTAAAAATACAATTAGTTGGTGCAAATGCTACAACTACTTTAAAGGAGTCTGTTCCTGTTCTAGAAGGAGAGATTATAGATGGTACGGTAATGAGCAAAAAAGCTTTGCTTGCTTTTTTTGAAGAGCAAATTGCAGATGCAAAAGCAAAGGATGTGTTATTCTCTCTCCATATGAAAGCTACTATGATGAAGGTTTCGGACCCCATTATTTTTGGGCATGGTGTTAGAGTATTTTTCAAATCTGTCTTCGAAAAATATGGAAAAGAATTGGACGAAGCAGGTATTAATGTAAATAACGGCCTTGGAAATTTAGTAAGCAACTTAGACAAGCTTGCCCCTACTATAAAAACAGAAGTAGAAGCAGAAATACAAAAGTGTTTCGATGAAGGCCCAGGTTTAGCTATGGTCGATTCGGACAAAGGCATTACCAACTTGCACGTACCTAGTGATGTCATTATTGATGCATCTATGCCAGCTATGATTAGATCATCTGGTCAAATGTGGAACAAGGAAGGTAAGCTTCAAGATACAAAAGCTGTCATTCCAGACAGTTCTTACGCAGGCATTTATCAAGCAACGATTGATTTTTGTAGAGAGAATGGGGCTTTTGACCCTACCACGATGGGTACTGTTCCGAATGTAGGTCTTATGGCTCAAAAAGCGGAGGAATATGGCTCGCATGATAAAACGTTTGAACTTCCTTCTGCAGGCAAAGTGCAAGTAGTGGATGACGCGGGTATCGTATTGATAGAGCATGATGTAGAGGAGGGCGATATCTGGAGAATGTGTCAAGTGAAAGATCTTCCGATACAGGACTGGGTCAAATTGGCAGTCAATAGAGCTAAAGCTACTAATGTGCCTGCTATCTTCTGGCTAGATGAAAAGAGAGCGCATGATGCGCAGCTGATTCAAAAAGTAAACGCGTACTTACCAAATCACGATACTAAAGGATTGGACATACAAATTTTATCTCCTGTAGAAGCGACTAAGTTTTCTATTCAAAGAATGAAAGATGGTCAAGATACGATTTCTGTTACTGGTAATGTATTAAGAGATTATAATACGGACCTCTTCCCTATCCTAGAATTAGGGACGAGCGCAAAAATGTTATCGATCGTTCCATTGATGAATGGTGGTGGTTTATTTGAAACTGGTGCAGGAGGTTCTGCTCCGAAACACGTTCAACAATTTAATCAAGAAAACCATTTGAGATGGGATTCTTTAGGCGAATTTTTAGCATTAGCTGTTTCTCTTGAACACGAAGCGACTACCAACAACAACACTAAAGCTCAGATTATCGCAGACGCTTTAGATAGTGCTACAGTTTCTTTATTGCAAAATGGTAAATCGCCTTCCAGAAAAGTAAATGAGCTTGATAATAGAGGTAGCCATTTTTATTTGGCCATGTACTGGGCAAAAGAGTTATCCAATCAGTCTGTTGATCCCGAATTGAAAGCTAAATTTGCACCTATAGCGGAATCCTTGGCTAGCAATGAAACGAAGATTGTAGAAGAGCTAAATGCTGTACAAGGTGTCAGTATGGATATTGAAGGCTACTATTCTCCTAGTCAGACCAAAGCTTCAGCCTCTATGAGACCGAGTGCGACGTTGAATGAAATAATAGACTCGATCTAAGTTATGTTAGCTATTAAAATATATCAAAAAGGCGCTTTGTTTTCAAAGTGCCTTTTTTTGTTTTGCCCAAAAACAAATCTACAAGTGCGTTCGTTATATTTTTGTATAATTTATAAAAATACTATCATGAAAAAATTAGGAATATTTATCATACTTATTAGTCTTACCTCACTTTCAGCTCAAGCACAAGGTTTCAAAGGTCTATTAGACAAGGCCAAAACGACACTCGAAGAGAATACTGGTGGCATACCTCTCTCGCAAGAAGATATAGGCAAAGGCCTCAAGCAAGCACTTGATATTGGTGTGGACGATGCGGTTAGTTTCTTGTCTGTGAAAGATGGTTACTATAAATCTGCTTATAAAGTACTACTTCCAAAAGAAGCTCAAAGCATTATGAATAAGCTAAAAGTGGTTCCTGGTTTTCAGAATGTAGAAGCGAACATGATTGAAAAAATTAATAGAGCCGCTGAAGATGCAGCCTCTAGTGCTAAGCCTATTTTTATTAAAGCCATCAAAGATATGACATTCACTGACGCCTTGAATATTCTGAAAGGGGATAAAGATTCGGCTACTCGTTATTTAGAGAAGTCAACAATGGATCAACTCTATTCTGCATTCATACCTATCATCAAAACGTCCATGGAAAAAGTGGAAGCGACTAGTTATTGGAATTCCGTAGTTACAAAATATAATAAACTACCACTCACCAAGGACATCAATCCTGACTTAGCAGACCATGTGACCAACCAAGCCTTGGTGGGCATGTTTGGTTTAGTAGAAAAGAAAGAAGCAGGTATTCGAGAGAATAAATCATTAAGGACGAATGATTTGTTGAAAAAGGTTTTCTCTCAGCAAGATTAGGAAAATGTTTTGGGGCCATCCTGTGACCGACTTCGTCGGTCACAGGACCGCGTCATACGTTATATCCTTGCAAGAGACGCGATAAAACGGCGTCTCTACACACACCAACCCACCCGCGGGATGTCACTTCTACCGCTTGTCCAAACGTGCTCTGCCTATCGGCAATCGCGAATGCAATAGTTATACAAATATTTTTGTTCTTGATTTATGGTTACTTTTTTCGCTTAAATCTTATATTAGATTGATGAAAAAAGCAATTTGGACACTAAGTACATTATTGGTTTTATGTTACCAATTTGGAATAGGTTATACTCGCAAAGAACTAATTTCAGGACATTACAGAGACATCTTTTTGCTGTTTGTTTTAAGGGCACCTCTATAAACCCCATTCAAGATGTAATCAAAAAGTATAAATTTTTTATTCCATTTATCATCGCGAACTACTTCGTTGCTTATCAGTCGCTTAGCTAAGGCTAAACTCCCTCTGCGCGTCTCGTAGGTCGCGCGCTAAATGAAATTTACATTCTTTCAGAGGTTAATAGAGGTGCCCTTAAGTACGTTTTTATACTTTATCCAGAAGAAAGAAAATTTTAAGTTTGTTGTACTATTGTACAAAAGCTTCAAGATTTCGATGCTTACTTTATTACTGCATATACCATTGAATATTTTAGCCTCTATTAGAATCGTTGGTGATACAAGAAGTATAATATCCAATGTTTTAAATGGATTGCCAAAAATAATCTCAGAATTCATTATAACTTCGATTATGTTTATTCCAATAATAGGGCACCCCTATTAATTTCAACTTTGGGTTGTTATTTATTATTAAAAAAGAAGAAAGAAAAACCAATGCTAGAGGACCACTTATTAGGAAATGAATAAACATACCTGGTGAGGAATAACTCTGTATTCTGAGCACTTGAACAATAATTGACTATATTTCAAAAAAAATTAGATATGCTAAGGTTCTTAATATTTATGTTTGCAATCTATCTTCCTTGTGGTGGAAACGCCCAAACAACAGAAAACCAAACAAGGTCAGCCGTCAAAGAATTAAGAACCTTCTTATCCATTCCAAACAATAGTCTTTCGAAAGAAGACCTCCAAAGAAATATTGACTGGCTAGAAACAGCATTCCAAAAACGAGGATTTCAAACACAGGAAGTGAAAACTCTTTCTAGTCCATTACTTTTCGCAGAAAGAAAGATCTCTAAAGATTTACCAACGGTTTTGTTTTATATGCATCTAGATGGACAAGCAGTAGATAGAAGCAAATGGGACCAAGTTGATCCTTATACTCCAGTTTTGAAAAAGCGAAACGATCAAGAAGAGTGGGAAGAAATAGATTGGTCTTTAATAGAAACATCTATAGATCCAGAATGGCGAATCTTTGCGCGATCTGCCTCCGATGACAAGATGCCTATCATAGCTTTTTTGCAAGCCATGGACCAAACAAAAGACAGCGAATTGAAGTGCAACCTCAAAGTTATATTGGATTCAGAAGAAGAGATAAGCAGCCCTAATCTGGCGCCTGCAGTCAAAGAAAATTTGGAGCTCCTCTCTGCAGATGCATTAATTATTAATGATGGTCCAGTACATATATCAGGACATCCAACTTTAGTGTTTGGTTGTAGAGGAATTACGAGCTTTCACCTTACCATCTGGGGACCTGTGAAACCACAGCATAGTGGACATTATGGAAACTATGCCCCTAACCCAGCCTTTAGATTATCGCAACTCTTGGCTTCTATGAAAGATGATGACGGTAGAGTCATCATCGATGGATATTATGATGGAATAAACTTGGACGCAGAAACAAAATCCATTTTAGCTTCTGTTCCTGATAAACCTGAAGATATTCATGAGTTATTACAAATTAATTCGCCAGAAAAAGTAGGCGCAAACTATCAAGAAGCCTTGCAGTATCCATCTCTAAATATTAGAGGATTAAAATCTGCTTGGGTCGGTGCTCAAGCCAGAACCATAGTTCCTGATATGGCAACAGCTGCTATTGATATAAGACTTGTACCTGAGAGTGATCCAGTACGGTTAATTTCTTTAGTAAAAGCACACATCGAATCAAAAGGTTACATCATCTTAGATAGAGAACCTACAAAAGCCGAGCGTCTTGCTCATCCAAGAATTGTGACAATGGCTAGTAGAGGGGCTAATCTTCCCTTCAGAACGGACATGGATGCTCCTATAGGTTCATGGCTAAAATCAACCATCAAAAATAGCTATGGACAAGAGCCTATTTTGATCAGAATAATGGGGGGTACAGTTCCTATGGCGCCTTTCATAAAGGCCCTTGAAATACCTGCAGTCATCGTGCCCATGGTTAATGCAGATAACAATCAGCACAGTCCAAATGAAAACGTAAAAGTTGGCTATATTAGCAATGCTATGAAAACGTTTAAGGCTATCTTCACCAGTCCTTTTGAATAAAAAGACTATATCCGAAGTAGGTAGAAATATTTGAGAGATTGTTGTCTGGTTTTTGGATTTAGAAAACCTGGCTTTATGTTTTTCAAATGAGACAGTTTATGCACCTTAGAAAAATTAATATTCTCTGCTAGGAGTAATTCATAATCTTCAGCATCTGCAAAAACCCAATAGTCTGACAGTTGTTTGATCTGATTTACATCATTAGTGTAAGTAGGTTCGGGCGATAAGTAAAAATTAAAAGTATCATCAGAAAACTCTACTTCTTCTGTATTGAGCATAATAAACTTTGTGGAAGCATCCGTCTGCTCGTTCACTATATTACAAGCTTGTAGCATAGAATGATACTCAAATGTTAAAGGCACAACGAAACCATTGAATAACATACCAAAGGCAATAATCACTGCACTCCCACCTACTACATTTTTCGACAATTTACTTTTTAAGAATATTAGTCCAAGAACAAAAGTTATGAGCAATACAATAATAAACAATAGAATATAAATGGAAATATCGTTTATGTTCAATACTGTAAAGTAGATGGTAATAATCCAAATTCCAGCAAAAGCAAGGTACTGCACAATAGTAACAAATTTCAGAGCATTCCCTTTTGCAGAGTCATATAAATGAATTGCCCACTTTGCAGAAATCGCTGCGAAAAATGGAAATAAGGGTATAAGATAATTGGGTCCTTTAAATTTTGAGGCAGAGATAATCGCAAAGAAAATTAATATCCCTCCTATATTTAAAGCTTCTTCCAAAAAAGTAAGCTTAAAGCGATTTTTAACAAGTTTACTAATCTCTTGATACATTCCATATAGAATAAAGATGCTCCAAGGTAAAAATTCCCATAAAATGGTATGAACATAAAAAAAGTGATCTGTACTATTTACGCGTAATGCCCCAGTAATACGGTCCGTCTGATTATCCCAAAAATAAAATGCCAAGCCTTCGTTTCCAAATTGCTTATAAAGTCCTATCAATGCTGGGGATATAGTTATGGCTATAATAGCAACTCCGACTAACCATTCCCATTTGAAGATGTTTTTCCAATTTCGCTTAAGTATTGTATCTATTGCAAAAGCAAAAACAGGAATTGCCAAGCCTATTGGCCCTTTTGTCATCATAGATAAGCCTATAAAGAAAAAGCCCAAGACAAGGTGTTTAAATTTATTGTTCCGCAGAAATAAATTCAACTGCCAGATACTTAGCATAAGTGTAGCCAATACAATTGAATCTGTATGGATATCATTTTGGTAAAAGATCATCCCAAAAGACACTATAAGAAAAACACTAGTTAGTGTAGCTATCTTTTTACTATATGAAAGGAGTGCATTCTTATAAGTAGCATAAACGCCTGCTAAGGCGATTAAGAAAATAGGCATTTTATATGCGAAGTGATTTATCCCAAAGATGTGGTAGCTTAAATTAATTATCCAAAACAAAAGAGGCGGTTTCTGTAAATAAGGCACTCCGCCTCGATTTTGCAATTCTAGAAAATTATTATTATGGAACATCTCTTGCCCAATAGCAGCATATCTGACCGCGTCTCCTCTAACTGGATTAAAGAAACCGACGATATACACAATTAAAAGACACACCGCTAGAAGTATAGCGAATCTGTTTTCATTGAAAAATGTTTGCATTTGGTTTTTCATTGCACATCAAAGATTGATAATTTTTGTGAAAACAAATATTTTCAGAAAGAAAAATTTCATTCAAATATCTTTTAACAAACCTATCAAAATCCGCTTCAACTCTTTGAAATACAGTAAGTTACTAAGGGCTAGCAAATGTCCATCTTTAATGCCTATTTATATATAAAGTGAACCTTTATAAAAGTATAAAGAAATTATCTAAACGATTGGTTAGTTTAAGGTGTTATATCATCGGTGCCTAGAAATAAGCAATATAATGAGCAAGAAGTCTTGACAAAAGCCATGAAGGTTTTTTGGAAGAATGGCTATGAGGGAACCTCAATGCAAATGCTTGAAAATGAAATGGGTATCAACAAATTTTCTATCTATTCCAGTTTCGGAAATAAGCATGGTTTATTCCTTAAAAGTTTAGAGAATTATCAGGAAAAGACCAGTTTTATTTTCGATAAGTTAAAAGATTCTACAAATGGTGTAGATGGGATTAAAGAATTTTTTTACGATTCTATTAAGCTCGCACAAGCAAAAGGCTTCTATAAAGGATGTCTAATAACGAATACTTACAACGAGTTCTCAGAAAAAAAAGATGATAAAATAGACTGCCAAATGAATAAATTCATGAATGGTCTTAAAAATTTATTCATAGAAAAGCTGAGTCAAGACTCCACTAAAGACAAAAAAAGTATTGCGAAAGAAGCAAACTACTTATTATTGGCTAAGCATGGTCTAGCTACTGCATCTAAAGTAAATAGTAATCAAGAAATTGAAGACTATATTGAATTGACTTTTAAAAATTTATAAATATTTCATTAAAACAGTAAAAATTTAATTATGGCAACATTGACAACAATGAAAGTGCATACTATCGATTCTGCACCACAAGGAAGCAAAGAAGCATTAGAGCAATCAGTAAAATCTTTTGGGATGCTACCTGGTTTGCATGGCGTTTTAGCAAGCTCTCCGAACACATTTGAAGCTTATAGAACGCTTCATGGATTATTTGAAAGTTCTTCTTTTAACAATGAGGAGCTTACCGTAGTTTGGCAAACCATTAATGTTGAAAACGAATGTCACTATTGTGTTCCTGCGCATACCGCTATCGGACACATGATGGAAGTAGATGCAAATTTAACAGAGGCATTAAGAAATCGTGAAGCTATGCCAAATGAAAAATTGCAAGCATTGCACAATACTACCTTAAAAGTAGTTAGAAATCGTGGACGCCTTTCTCAAGAAGACTTAGATGCTTTCTATAGTGCTGGGTATGGAGAACAACAAGTTCTTGAAATCGTTTTAGGTGTAGCTCAAAAGACTATCAGTAATTATACAAACCATATTGCTAATACTCCAGTAGATGAACCATTTCAGAAATTTGCTTGGAGCAAGTAATTAAATCACATATAGAATCTTTTGGATCTTCTTTTTAGGGGTCCAAAAGATTCTTTTCTCAAAATTACCAAAATGAATAGAATACAGAATAATGACCCAGCTATTCCCTTCTCCATGGAAGATATTAATGGCAACACCATAAATTTAGAAAACTATAAGGGACAAAAAGTCTTTCTCAGTTTCTTTAGAAAAGCATCTTGCCCCTTCTGTAATATCGAGGTGCAAAATCTTATAAAAAATCATGATGAACTCAAACGCAAAGGCTTGAATATCATCACTTTCTTTTCTTCTACTAAGGAGGATATTCAAAAATATGTGGGAAAACAAAATGCACCCTTCCCTATTATTGCTGACCCAAATTATGAAGTTTACAAAAAGTATAGCATTGAAAGCGGTTATGGAGCTATGATGAAAACTATGATAAAGCCAGCAAAGGTTTTAAAAGGTATGACAAGTGGTTTTTTTAGCATGAAGTCTATGACAGAAGACCCCATAATCCCAGCTGATTTTCTAATTGATGAAAATATGACCATCGCCAAAGCATATTATGGTAAGAGCTTTGACGATCATCTTACTATTGAAGACATTTATAACTTTGCATAAAGTCATTTTTATGCAATTAATTTGGTCAAAATTTGGTTTGTATAATAGCGATTTGCTCTGAAGGAGAAAAGTATTCTCTGAGCTTCTATTTGAAATTATCTACGCAAAGACTTGTATTTTCTTATAAATTCGTAATCTTACAATCGATAAAACCGAAATACACATAACATGGAACTTAAGAAACACATATTACTATTTATTCTCGTATTTACTATGGGTAACATTTTTGCCCAGCTTATCATTAACGATGATTTGACCCCTAAGGGACCAGAAGACACATTTGAATTTGAAGAAGGAGGTATAATCCCCAACCTTCGGTTTAAGAACTTAAAAAGTCAAACATTCAACCTTCATGAAAAACTGGATAAACTAACTATTATAGAATTTTGGTATATCGGATGCAAACAATGTGTTGCCAATAAGAAATACTTGGAGAAATTTTCTGGTCAGTACAAAATCAATTTGCTTAGTATTTCTATTGATGAAAAAGCATCTTCAGTCCGAAGATATTTGGCTGACAATAATATTCATTGGGAGAACATCAATGACAATAGCGCTTTTAAAGGATTCTACCAGAAGACTAAAGGCGTAGCCACTCCTACATACCTAGTAGTGAATGCTGATAAAGAAATCATCAAAGTATTTGATCAAGGTGGATCTGATATTGGGAAGATGGGCGTGTTTATTCAAAACTATTTTAAGTAAAAATATTAGCTAGTTTATGCCTTTTTGGGCGAGCCAGTTCAGTCCTTGAAAAAAGGACTGAACTGTCGTGCTATCCAGTACTCCGCTGCCGCTTCGGCCCCTTCGCGAAAAGCTCGTGGCTCGGCAGAAAATTGCCGCTCCTTCCTATCACTCTCGCGAAAGTTTCCCATTTCTTTGTTTAGCTGATTCCACTGCGTATATTTGTCTTTTAAGCAATTATCGAACTCACATATGCAAAATCAACCTAAAGACCCAAAAAATATCCAATGCGTGA
Organism: uncultured Saprospiraceae bacterium; assembly: GCA_964458675.1. Lineage (GTDB taxonomy): Bacteria > Bacteroidota > Bacteroidia > Chitinophagales > Saprospiraceae > JALZVN01. Next base: position 310 of record CAYWOZ010000076.1, on the reverse strand, counting down.
TATTCGATATGGATGGTGTCATTATAGATTCTGAATGCATTCATAAGAAAGCATACTACGACACCTTTCATTCCTTAGGTCTTGATGTTCCAGAGACTTTATATAAAACGATTACTGGCTCTTCTACCCTAAATGCTTTCCAAAAACTAGTGGCGCATTTTCAATTAGACAATGAACCAAGTGACTTGGTGACGCAGAAAAGAAAATTCTTTATTGACTACTTTCATAATGACCCAAACCTAAGCTTGGTAGATGGAGTCAAGGATATTATCAAATACTTTTACAACAAAGGTATTACTCTAGTCCTAGC
>CAYWOZ010000075.1:10221-14631 GCA_964458675.1 uncultured Saprospiraceae bacterium | reverse complement strand
ACTATTTTCCAAAATATCTGCCGCCGCTAATAAGGATTGAGCAAAAACATCCATACCGCTAATATGAGCAATAAAAATGTCTTCCATGTCAGTCGAATTTCGTCTGAGTTTTGCATCAAAATTAATCCCTCCAGTTCCAAGACCACCAGCAGACAAAACTACCATCATAGCTTGCGTCACTTCATATACATCTATTGGAAATTGATCTGTGTCCCAGCCATTTTGATAATCCCCTCTATTGGCATCAATACTGCCTAGTACTCCGTTATCCGCAGAAACTTGTAACTCATGCTCGAAGGTGTGCGCTGCTAAAGTAGCATGGTTTACCTCAATGTTTAATTTGAAATCATCCATCAAGTCATATTGTCTAAGGAAAGCGATACAAGTAGCTGCATCAAAATCGTATTGATGCTTGGAGGGTTCCATAGGCTTTGGTTCTATAAGGAAGGTCCCTGTGAATCCATTTTTTCTAGCGTAGTCTCTAGCCATACCAAGAAAGGTGGCTAAATGATCTTGCTCTCGTTTCATATCCGTGTTGAGCAAGGACATATACCCTTCTCTACCTCCCCAGAAAACATAATTTTCACCTCCTAACTTAATAGTAGCATCTAAAGCATTTTGAACTTGCCCAGCAGCATAGGCAACTACATTAAAGTCTGGATTAGTCGCAGCGCCGTTCATATATCTTGGATGGGAAAATAAATTGGCAGTACCCCAAAGCAATTTTATACCCGTTTCATTCTGTTTTTCTAATGCATAATCTGTCATAAAATCCATCCGCTTTTTGGTCTCAGTAAGAGAGTCTCCTTCATCTATTACATCTACATCATGGAAACAATAAAATGGGATTCCAATCTTATGGATAAATTCAAAGGCTGCGTCCATCTTATCTTTTGCTCGTTGAGAAGGATCGCTCGATTCATGCCATGGTAATTTTCGTGTACCTACACCAAATGGATCCGCTCCTGTACCATTAAAGCTATGCCAATAGGCTACAGCAAATCGAAAATGATCCTTCATAGTTTTACCCATGACTTTCCTATTTTCATCATAATGCATAAAAGACATGACATCTTTAGAGTCTGCTCCTTTATATTTTATTTTTCCAATGCCCGAAAAGTATTCTTTAGCCATCCTTTAGGTTATAATTATTATTTGTCTCGTAAATATGTCAACAACTTAGATCTCCAGTTTTGAAACAAGTCTTTATATTCACTTTCTAATTTATCATCTGGAAAATAGACTTTGAGCTTTTTCATGTTTCTAAATGCATCAGATAATCCAACTATTCCACCTCCTATTAGTGCTCCTCTGGCAGCACCCAATGCTCCATCCGTATCATACAATTCTATTTTCAAACCACTTAAGGTGGATAGCAGCCCTCCGAATAGTGGACTCAAAAACATATTCGTATTTCCAGCTCGCATTATGTTCAAATCAAACTTATTTTCTCTAAATGCCTCCATGCCATATACAAAAGAGTACACGATACTCTCTTGTACCGCACGGTATAAATGTGCGGGCGTATGAATTTTAAATTCTAAACCTTTTAATTGGCTACCCAATGATTTATTTTCAAGCATCCGCTCCGCTCCATTTCCAAAAGGGAAAAAATGTAAGCCATCACTACCAGGGCTTATTTCAGCAGCTAAATGATTCATCTCTTCAAAACTCTTCGCTTGAGTCCATTGATGAGCCCATGTATTGGCTATTCCTGTACCATTAATACAAAGTAAGCTTCCTATACGAGGAGCACCTGAAGAATGATTAACATGCGCAAAGCTATTTACCTTTTGAGTCTCATCTGTAAACAGTGTGTCTGTCACTCCATATATCACTCCTGAGGTACCCGCATTGGCAGCAAAGTCTCCAGGCTGGAGTACATTGAGGGAAAGCGCATTGTTGGGTTGATCTCCAGCTTTATAAGTAATTATAGTATCTTTAGAGAAGCCTAAGTCTTCTACTATTGTCCCATTCACTTTCCCATGATGATCAAAGGAATTTTTCGTCTCTGGAAATATATCTTCTGAGAATCCCAAATAGTCGAGCAATGGTTTACTTATATCCTCTTTCTTGAAATCATAAAAGATGCCTTCAGAAAGCCCTGATATTGTAGTGGTCAACTCACCAGTCAACTTCATAGCGATATAATCTCCAGGAAGACAAATTTTGTGAATCTTATCATATATTTCAGGCTCATGGTCTTTGACCCATTTCAATTTAGAAGCCGTAAAATTACCAGGGCTATTGAGCAAATTATTAAACGCATATTCTTTTCCAAGTCCATTGAGTGCTTCTTGTCCAATAGCAACGGCTCTACTATCACACCAGATTATAGATGCACGCAAGGGTTTATAGTTTTTATCCAAACACACAAGTCCATGCATCTGATACGCTATACCGATAAACTTAATTGATTTTGTATTGATATTATTGACCCTAACCGTTTCAGCGTATGCCTTCAAGAATGCATCCCACCACCAATCAGGCTCTTGCTCTGCCCACCCTTCTTGATGAGCAATCATCTCCATGCTAGCCTTCGGAAATTGGCTTGTGCCTAACAAGCTACCAATGTCATGCTGATAAACAGCAACTTTTACAGACGAACTTCCTACATCGACACCTAGGCTGAGCATTATTATTGTTAGTTATTTTAAATATCCTCCAATATAAAACATTGCTATAAGATTACACCAAAAAAGAAAGCCTGCATTTTGTTGATGCAGGCTCTCCAAAATAGAATTTCTATTTTCTATGTCAGTAATTTTGCTATTCTATTCTCTCAAATTTTAGAGAAATAGATTTATCCTCATTTTCGAAGCCAACTAAGCCGATATCTGGAGAATAGAAAATATCTACACGGTCATTTTCAGAAATAATAAAACTAGAATTCTAGTTTATAAATTGACAGCTTAAATATACTCTTTTCAAGCCTACAATTAATACGATTCACCTAAAAGAAATGCTGCTAAGTCTTTTATTTAGGTGTAAAATTACTTTACCTATCCAACCAAGCTTTAAAATCCTTCACCCTTTCTCGACTCACTATTAAATCTAAGTTAGACTTTGGTTTTAACTCCACCTTGAGTCGATTATTTAGATAAGGGTGAACTTTATGAATATGCTCAATACCTACCACGTGTTTTCTACTGATCTTAAAAAAAGACTCTGGGTCCAACTGATCAGCTATTTTTTCCAAAGAATCATCCAAAAGCATTTTCTTTTGACCTCTATTGTACGCAAAGCTTAAACCATCCTCCGAAAAAAAGTAAATAATATCATTTGTATTTAGATATTGAAATGCATTGCCAGATTTGATTAGAAATCTTTGCTTATACCTCCCCTTTGGCTTGAAAATATCATCAGATATTCTTTTCCAATTTCGTTGAAGATTTTGTTCATCAGGGAAGAACTGCTGATATTTATTAATTGCCTTACACAAATCCACTTCATCAATCGGCTTTAACAAATAATCTATTCCATTTACTTTAAAGGCATTTAAAGTATATTCATCAAATGCCGTTACAAAAATTACAGGACAATTAAAAGCTTGAATCGTAATTTGATAATTACTCTTGGGCACTTCTATTATTTGGGGCCTACTCCTCGCTTCGCTGGAGTCGGGCTCTCTGCTTACTGCGTGCCGCTGCCGATCCCTAGTCCTTCTAGGGCTTCCTGCTATTCGCATCGCCCGAAGAAAAAACATGATAATTATAGTTGATAAAAAACAAAAAGGCCTAGACCTATAAGATCTAAGCATTTTATGATATGGTGATCCCGGCAGGGTTCGAACCTGCAACCGTCAGAGTCGAAATCTGATATTCTATCCAGTTGAACTACGGGACCTTTGGAGGTGCAATTTACACTAAATTATATCATTAAAAAAAGGAGGAGGCTCAATAAAGATGCTTTATATTGTATCTTTAGTGTGGTGAATCGCAGCGACCACGACCACTAGAACACAAGGCTCTATGTTGTGATTAGCTTTCAAATTGTATCTTTAGTGTGGTGAATCGCAGCTTTCAGATAGTGAGAAGTCTGTCGTGGCTGTTGTGATTAGCTTTCAAATTGTATCTTTAGTGTGGTGAATCGCAGCATAAAGCCCTCATTAAAAGAACCCCGTCTGTTGTGATTAGCTTTCAAATTGTATCTTTAGTGTGGTGAATCGCAGCCTATACATAATATGGTAGAGGAGCCTATATGTTGTGATTAGCTTTCAAATTGTATCTTTAGTGTGGTGAATCGCAGCATGGCTCCCTGAGTATCGCAGACCCTACATGTTGTGATTAGCTTTCAAATTGTATCTTTAGTGTGGTGAATCGCAGCACCCCTTTAGATGAGTCATTTTACTGACCTGTTGTGATTAGCTTTCAAATTGTATCTTTAGTGTGGTGAATCGCAGCTACAAAG
>CAYWOZ010000075.1:0-10121 GCA_964458675.1 uncultured Saprospiraceae bacterium | reverse complement strand
TGTTGTGATTAGCTTTCAAATTGTATCTTTAGTGTGGTGAATCGCAGCTACAAAGAATTATTTTAAAACGGTTGATGTGTTGTGATTAGCTTTCAAATTGTATCTTTAGTGTGGTGAATCGCAGCTCCTTTACCTAATCGGTAAATCGTTTGCATGTTGTGATTAGCTTTCAAATTGTATCTTTAGTGTGGTGAATCGCAGCCTTAACAATAAACTCGTGGCTATTATAAAAGTTGTGATTAGCTTTCAAATTGTATCTTTAGTGTGGTGAATCGCAGCACGGTTTTTTAGGGTACGGTAGTAGCTCGTGTTGTGATTAGCTTTCAAATTGTATCTTTAGTGTGGTGAATCGCAGCACCGCCAAGAGGCGAACTATTGACAGATAAGTTGTGATTAGCTTTCAAATTGTATCTTTAGTGTGGTGAATCGCAGCCAGCAGCATACAGATAACCAAGACTATGGTGTTGTGATTAGATTTCAAATTGTATCTTTAGTGTGGTGAATCGCAGCATATAGACGGTAAGATATTTAAGGAGATGGTTGTGATTAGCTTTCAAATTGTATCTTTAGTGTGGTGAATCGCAGCTTATTTGATGCAAAGGTTAAGCACATGGTAGTTGTGATTAGCTTTCAAATTGTATCTTTAGTGTGGTGAATCGCAGCGTATAAAAGACGTAGGCGGGTACTTCGGAGTTGTGATTAGCTTTCAAATTGTATCTTTAGTGTGGTGAATCGCAGCTAAATTCCCCAATAGGTCATTGGCTGCATTGTTGTGATTAGCTTTCAAATTGTATCTTTAGTGTGGTGAATCGCAGCTTCCAATCTCAGTATGGAGTTATCGATTTTGTTGTGATTAGCTTTCAAATTGTATCTTTAGTGTGGTGAATCGCAGCTGGTTTAGGAACCCTCTTGTTTGCAGCATTGTTGTGATTAGCTTTCAAATTGTATCTTTAGTGTGGTGAATCGCAGCTTACTTTTACATCGTCAAAATTGAAAGTGGGTTGTGATTAGCTTTCAAATTGTATCTTTAGTGTGGTGAATCGCAGCTGACCTTTTTTGTCGATGACCTGAGGCTTTGTTGTGATTAGCTTTCAAATTGTATCTTTAGTGTGGTGAATCGCAGCTGTATCTATGTTTATAGAAAAGAGACGAAGTTGTGATTAGCTTTCAAATTGTATCTTTAGTGTGGTGAATCGCAGCATACATCTCCCTCAATAGCTTAGATACCTAGTTGTGATTAGCTTTCAAATTGTATCTTTAGTGTGGTGAATCGCAGCAGCTTCTCTTCTGGAAGAGTTAGCCGATGAGTTGTGATTAGCTTTCAAATTGTATCTTTAGTGTGGTGAATCGCAGCATAACCGAAGTAACACGCTGAGGTTCAGCACATTAAAGTCGTAAATAGAATTTAAATTTTAGAACAATTCTAGCTGCTGGACTGACGGTGGAATTGGATTTACTTTTGGACCATAAAACACCTCCATCATTCCGAATTGCTTATCTGTAACTTGCAAAATTCCTATTTTCCCTTTCTCTGGAAGTTTCTTTTTCACCCTTCTCTCATGAACCTTAGCGTTTTCTCTACTGGAGCACTGTCGTATATAAATAGAAAATTGAAACATTTTGAACCCATCATTCAATAAAAACTTTCTAAAACCAGTCGCTACTCTCATTTGATTTTTGGTCTGGGTTGGCAAATCGAAGAAAACATAAATCCACATGACTCTATATTGATTAAATCTATCTCGGCTAAGTTTTTTCATCACAAAATAATTCGATAAGAGGCATCGAACCAATATCTAATTCGCTGCAAGAAAAAAGATTAATTCTTAAATCAAATTATAAGTTTGGGGAAATTAATCTTCCTTTTCTTTTTGGAAAAACAATCGACCAGTGATGATGATGTTAAGGACATTCCAACCATTAATGGTCGACGAAGCTTCCCAAATAAACCATCTAATTGGCCTAATGCTAATAGCTCTTTTTTAACCTTATTATCCAAAAATGAATCCAAATTTTCCCTAACAAATAATTTGTAGACTAGCAAATCAACAAAAGGCCTAAAAGGCTCCATAATATCATCTACCAAACAATACGGATTGTACTTATTGTGATGAAAAATGCCAATTGTCAAGTTCAAGCCAGAAGAAATAAGCGCACGAGCCATCATAGATCGTAAAATAGCGTATCCGTAATTCAATAAGCCATTTGGCTCTTCTCCATATCTATCTCTAATAAAATCATCAATATATTCTTTCCAATAATACGCTGCTGCTTGACCTTCCTTGTTTTCAGGGTCTCCACTATTTATTTGTTTTACAATATGCTCCAGTCTCAAGCTTGATTTCCCGATTTGCTGCAAAACTAAAATTTGATTGGCTATTTTAGCTTCTACCGTTTGTTGCCAAAGGTTTTTTATCAATGGCCTACTTGCCTTCAACTGAATGTGCTGTCTTTGTGTTTGCTCACTGTGTCCCACTAGAGGATACATTATCCCTAAGGGCATGTGTTTTTCATCACAACAGACAATAAGTGCCTTATTCATTTGCAGTGATAATATAGCCTGTTGTGAAATGGTAATCTGCGGATTATCTAATATTATTAGCCCAATATCTTCTATTGGTCGCGTAATAATATTTTTTCGATCTCTGTTTATAAGTTCGATTACTAGCTGCCTATCCTTAATTCTCAAATAAGTAGGATTTCCAAAATACAAGGTTTGTTTTATCACTTCTCGTTATTTTTAAAATTCTCCTACTTGAACTATGTCTCCGAGATGATCTATTCTTACTTTAAATATATTTTTAAGTTTTTCAAGACTTTGAAAATTATAGTAAGTAATACCCTTCAGGCTTTTTTTGTACTTCAAATCATCACCAGTAATCGCCATCGTATTCAAATGATGGTTAAAAAAATAGTTTTTTGTAGATATTTTTTGTACTCTAAAAAGGTAAGGGCTAATCAAAAGTTTATTTTTTGGATCTAGAATATCTATAGATGAGACTTCGAATCCGTCTTTTGGTATAATAAACATTTCATTTTGCTTTAGCGTGAAAAGAAAAGTCCACCCATCTTCTTCTTTGTATAGCTTATCCACTATAGGGAAAGAAAGCCGCTTTCGAGTTACAGCCTTAAATAGAGAAACCACATCTTCCTGCAACTTCCCTTTATCATCCTTATAAATGGCAACGTGATGATTATTACCTGGGCTAACAAAATCAACCCCTTTATTAACCCGTACATCCGAAATTTTTGAGTGAATCGAAATCGCGTTGCGGACACCTGTGATTTTAACTCTTTTAAGCGATTTTGTTTTATCATTATCTAACCAGATAGGGTTTAGTTCTAAATTAGAAAAAGCTTCTTTAGGATTATCAGACTGAGTTTTATATTCAATTAATTTCTTTTTAATTTTTTTATCAATAATTTTGTCAAGCTTCAAGTCTTTATTTATGGGCTTGCTAATTGTATATTGCCCCCTTAGCATCACAGTTTTTACTTTTTCCGGAACGAGCCTACCATCATTTAGATTGACAGGGTTCTTACTCAAGCTATTTTTACCTGTGAATGCTTTTCGAGGATCGCTTCCATATTCCTTGAGTCTTTCAAAAAGTGCATTTCTGTAACTTTTTTTAGCCACTGTAGCAATTTTCTTTTCATCAAATTTTGATCCAATCTTTTCAAATTTGGTATCATAAAATTTTGACAAACCATAGATTGTCTCTTCATGTAATTGCCCTCTAGGGGTCATTGTTGTTTGATTTTTGTAGCCCCCTTTAACTTTAATTTTATTGATGTTAGTCGTAACCACCTTATTTTTAGCCTTAATGCTAATCAGAATGGACTCTAAATGTTTTTTTGCAATAGCCCTAAATCCTTCAAGAGGTTTTATGAAAACGGTTTTACGATTTTGAGTTATAGTAATCTTATCGTACATTTTAAAGAACTTTTGTGACCTATCCGATTTTGCGTGAAGGTTATTTAACACTTGGACATGCTCTACTTTTGTAAAAGCTACCACTAAGGCGTCCATGGCATGGTGCCTATGATCATTCCTTTTTGACCAATCCTTTATTCTTTCAATTTTTTGATCTTTTCTTTCAATTGTTTCAGTCAAGCCAGCTGCTTTATACTTTTTAAAATTCAATTCTCTCATTACATTTATCAAATCCCAATCGGATCTAAGTCGATCAGTTATTTTACCCGTCGTCGATTGAACATGTCTGCATATCTTAAGTAAAATAAGCCTTGTTTGCCTTGAAATATATTGCGTATTTCTCAAATCCCGCTCTATAAAACCTTCTCCGATATCCTCTCTTTTTTTGAGCAATTTTTGGTACTTAGCCTTGCTGATGCCAGAATTATACGCATCTTCTACGCGATTAACATAATCACCTAAAGAATCTGATCTGTTATTCGCTATACAGTCATAGGCAGTCTGACTTCCTTTCACCCTAGCATTAAAATCTCGAGGACATAAAGTTTTGTTAGAAAAAGAATCATCAAAGCAAATAGCTTTTGGAATGATATGTTCAATGTCAAATTTATTACTAAAGAGATCATAGCTTTTGATTGGCTCATTCGTATAAATATCTTTGTATCCATTAAATGCTAATTCTTGATACAGTTTATATCTTATAACGTCATTTCGCGATGGGCTTTTGATGTTAAATGGACTAAGTTTTAATACTTTTCGAATATCATCGTGTACTTTTGTGGCAGTTTTAATATGCTTGGTCAAGGACTCCCTTTCACTTTTAGACTTTTTAAGATTTCTAGCCAATTCAATTCTTATTTCATCTGGTTTACCCATATCTGGATCATCAAGTATAAAATTAACCACATTGATCATCTGATTTAATATTTTTTCAACCACTGGATTACGCAAACTATTTCGTTTGACTAAGTCAAGCTTCTCACTTAGAATTCGCTTAGAGTTCTCTTCCTTGCTCAAGCTTAAAGCACTGTGATTATAGCCAGCATAAGAGCAAGCAATTGAATACTCATTTTCTTTTAAAAAGGGTAAAATCTTTCTAATAGCTTTCGCGCTTAATGAACCGTAATCATCTAGAAAATCAATCGAAACAAGTATTCTTGAATGCTGTTTAGAAAATCCAAATTTGGAAGATAGTTTAGCTAGGAGTGAATCCGTACCTGTCCTAGATTCATCTCCTTCAAAAGAATATAGCAAATGCCATAGCAAATAAGCTGGTTGTTTTACCAATTCGTGTTTTTTCAAAGTGTCATTAAATTTAAGAATGTCAGTATTTACACCAATGGACTTAAAATAAGATGTCAAAGTATCCAAAATATCATCAGGTTCCATTTTGGAAAAGTTCATATCATTACCCTCCAAGAAAAGCATTTTTTCAAAAGCACTGATTAACAACGACTGTGTTTTATTACCCTCAACTTCTGTGTAATTAATTTTCCAATTCTTTGCATTTTTATTGAAAAGTATTTTCAAAACCTGATTTGCGGATAACTTTTGCCTTACAGAAAGGTGCTTATGCAATAACATTTTGGCATCTAAGTCAAGTTTAGTCGTTTTTTTACTTTCTATGTTTGTTACTATAACATTTTCCAAAAGAGACCAAATTTTAAATTCTTGGAATAAGGGAGAAGACCTGGGTATTACTCTAGCGCCAATTTGCTTTTCCATTTTTTTTCCATTATAAATAACTTCTTTTGTGCTGGACTCAAATTCACAAAAACTTATTAAGCCTTTTTGTGATTTCAATTTTCTTTGATAGAAAATTATTTTATCCCTAATCTTTTCCTTCAATTCAGCATTAAGCTGGGTATAAAATGATGATTGAGTTTTCCATATTCTTTCAAACTCGTCTATGTAGTCCTGTCTATAAAATATACTATTTTTAATATTTATATGTGGATTTTCCTTGAGCCGATTATACAGATATTGCCCAACCGTAATTTTGCGCATATGAAGTATCTTGCTTCTATCCCCTATAGCTCCAAGGTAGCCGCTAGAATTTGAAATTGAGCCATTAATTGAGGCCAGCGCAAAGGCTACAACAGCTATATCAACATCACTTTTATATGCATCTACTCTATGTTGATATTCTTCTATTTTTTTGTTCTTACTGACCAGCTTTACGGTATTAATTTTATACTTAGCATAGAAAATCTTTGTTGTTACTTTTTGAGCTCTACCTTTAATTTGGTCTTTAAATTCAGGGGTAAGTATTTCTGAAAATTTATTTTTATTTTTATTCCAGATGCTATCAAACTCACTTAAGAGGTCAGATCTATAAAATACAGGAATCTCTTTCTTACCATCAGATAGTAATCTTAATGCATATTCCGAAGGGCTTATTGATTCCTCATTTAATTTAATAGCGATATCCATTTCACTAATAATAGAGCCCGTTTCATCTTCATTTTTTGCTTTTCTGTTACTTTTATATCCTCTTTTTTTATTAATCATTAATAATACTTTTCCAAGATCTTTAAGGCTTATTTTAGACTCAGCTGCTTCCGCCCTTAGCTTATAAGTATTATGTGTACTATCAGCAAAACTTTCATCAAGCTTGCTATCTTTGGTAATCCAGCCCTCCTCTATTAAGACATTCTTCAATAATTGTCTGCGCATTTTATATCTATCTTTGTTGCGCCTTGCTTGTCTCTTTAATGTCCTTGAAGAATTAGTAGTAATACTTTTGCCTTCAGTGAAATTTTTATTTTCATCAGTAGTCAAGGGTACTACCCTTACGCCAAGTTTCACAATTTTTGACTCTTCCGATTCTTTTTCAGCCTCATGCACATAAGCCCAACCTATGGAAGTTGTTCCTAAATCTAACCCTAGTATTTTTTTCATTTTTGTGTTTTTTATTATTATGTTTGTGTACAATTTGAAGCTAATCACAATAAGGATTATTCCGTTGTGAAAACATTTAGTCAGTCCTCAACTATAATCGGGGACCTTTTTTTTACATACATAGGTACCTGCAAATCAGTTTTGAACCCCTATTTTGAACATACACATTCAATAACAAAGGATTCCAAGTCTTTATAATAAACTTTTTCCTTCAATTTGGTTGGTAAGCACAACACATAGTCAAAAATCTAATTTTGACTTTTTTATCCGTATAAGAATATTATATCAATTAGCTCTAAATTATCGGCACTAAAAATCTTGTGATACTAATCTAGTAAAATAATTTCAAAAAATAAAACCTTTTTTCTGCAAGGGATAGTAGCGGTATCTGCCGACGGTCATCTGGTCTGAAGCGTTGTCTTGGCGAGCTGCGACGATAGGAGCAGATCGTCAAGACAACATAGCTGAAGCCATATGAACAAGAGCAGGTAGTAGCGGAAAGCCCGACCACATTTTTTTGCTCTTCGCAAAAATGTGGATGCAGCCAAGCAAAATAAAATTACGCTACTTCTGAAAACTCTTGGCCGTGAGCATGAAGACCAGCCAAGCTATAAAAACGATAGCTGCAGACGCAATGAGCGGATAGTGAAAATCTAGGGACGTCAGATACCCACCTATGATAGGAGGAAATGCAGCGCCGATGGATTGCATAGATTGGTTGATGCCAAGGATAGAACCTTGCTGGCTAGGGGATGCCTGCGCAGAAATGGTGCTTAACAAATTGGGTGTGGTGATGCCATGGCTTATCGCAATGATAGGCGCGATAAAATATTCCCAGGTAACATCATTGGGAAATAGGACAAGCAATAAACCTATCGACAAAGTCAGCATAGTAATCTTGAGAAGTGTAGTTGGTTGATAATTTTTCTTAGCAAGTACACGAACTAGGAAGCCCTGGGTAAAGACCAACCAGATTCCGACCCAGGCATAAAAAAGACCGATATCTGACTCAGAATAATCAAACTTCTCGATGAGGGCCACCGCAAAAAATTGCGTAAAGAAAGTGAAGCCTAACGAGAAAAGCAACGCTACAGAAAATATGCTCCGCAAATTGGGCATGCGAAAAGAATACAGAATATTTTGAAAGCCAGTAGTAAGACTAATTTCTCTATTGCCTTTTTCTTTTAAGGTTTCTCTAAACAGAAACTGAACGCAAATAATATTGATGAGCGTAAGTAGGGTCGTAAACCAAAATGGAGTGGATGAATCAAACCATGATACTATAGAATCATCTGCGAGCAAGCCTCCGATAGCTGGACCTAAGATAAATCCTAGACCAAATGCCATTCCTATTATTCCAAAATTCTTGGTGCGCTCTGCTCCTTCCGAAGCATCAGCAATAGCACTATACACTATGGATATATTTCCGCCCGTAAATCCTGGCAATAGTCGACTGAAAAATAACAGTATCAAATTTCCTTGAAGCAATGCCACCGCAAAAAGAAAATATCCAATCATAGTCCCTATCAAGGAAATGGTCAAGAGTGGCTTTCGTCCATGCCGATCAGACAAGGCTCCTAATATAGGCGCGCCAAAAAATTGCATGATGGGATAAGCCGCTAAAAGAAACCCATATATGATAGAGCGACTTTCGTAAGTAACTGCTTCGCTAAAAAACATAGCATCTTGCTCAAAAAATAGAGCAGGTATCACAGGGATAATAATACCAATTCCCAACATGTCGATGAAGACAGTCAGAAAAACGGGGAGCAGTATACTTTTATTCTTTTCGATAGGAATTAAATTAAGCAGTTAGACCTCCATCTACCGGTAAGGCCAATCCATGCACAAAGCTAGCTTTTTCTGAACATAACCATAAAATGGAATTTGCTATTTCGTCTACATCCGCAAACCTGTTTATAGGAATAGATTTTTTGAGCTTATCAGAAAGTCCAGCAGAGAACGAATCCATTAGTTCTGGATTGAACAATTGGGTAACGGTGAAAGCTGGGCATACGGCATTGATACGAATATTCTTTTTGCCATACTCCATAGAAGCTGTTTTGGTCATACCAACTACGGCATGCTTGCTCGCCGTATACGCGATACTGCGGGGCAAGCCGCGCAAGCCAGCAATACTCGCGGTATTTACAATGATGCCGCCCCCCTGCTTAAGCATCATTGCTATTTGTAATTTCATTCCATAAAAAACGCTAGTAGAATTGGTGGCCATTATTCTCTCCCACTCTTCAAGTGCGGTATCTGCAGTCAAAGCGGGTGTTCCCGCAATTCCTGCATTGTTGATGGCGATATCTATTACTCCAAATTTTTCTTTTATTTCTTGGTGCAAGGCCTCCATATCGGGCCACTTGGATACATCCGCCTGGATAAAGTGCGCTATTCCATTTTCAGCTTGGATAAGTGCAACCGTTTCTAATCCGCTCTTTTCATTGAAATCCGATACTATCACATTTGCTCCTTCTAAAGCAAACAAAAGTGCGCACGATCTTCCTATACCCGATCCTGCGCCTGTGACGAGTGCTAATTTGTCTTTGAATTTCATGCCACAAAGCTAATTTAAAAAACTGGCTTTCTAATCAATAAGACCTTGTTTGCGAAGCCATTTTTTCCTGTTGTACTTTTGAGATACTTTTCTCTTACCCACCCTTCTTCAAAGTCATTTGCTTTTTCAGAATAAATTAGTTCCCATGGGCGATGACCCTTAGTGAATTTTGTCTTGCCGGTATTGTGTTCTTTAATTCTTGTTTTTACATCTTTGGTCATGCCTACATAATAAATTTTGGACTTTAAACTTCGTAGAACGTAGATATAGACCATAGGATAAGGTATAAAAAAAGAGCAGTAGAAATTCTACTGCCCTGTATTAGTTGTAGCCCGTAGGGGAATCCCCGCCTGACGACGCCAAGTCGGACAGGGAACCCCTGTTTCCAGAATGAAAACCTGAAGTCCTATTCAATTAATCCTTGCTTACGAAGCCACTTCTTTCCAGATGAACTCTTTAGGTACTTTTCTCTTAGCCTTCCTGATGCAAAGTCATCTGCCTCTTCCCTATAAATTAATTCCCATGGTCTATGTCCCTTGGTGAATTTTGTTTTCCCAGCGTTGTGTTCTTTGAATCTGTTTTCAAAGTCTTTGGTCATTCCTGTATAGTATATATTTGATTTAAAGCTTCGTAAAACATAGATGTAGACCATGGGTAAGAGTTTGTCTGATACTAAAAAAGCGTTATCAAAAATTTGATAACGCTTTTTGTATTCTAGTAGCC
>CAYWOZ010000074.1:0-14785 GCA_964458675.1 uncultured Saprospiraceae bacterium | reverse complement strand
GAGAATGGCGATTTACTGATCCAGAATGCGGCAGAAACTATTGCGCAAATAGCTAATGTAGGAACATTCACGGATACTGAAATTGATTTTGATTATGCCTATACGAGAACTTTGTTTGAAGGTGATATTACAAGAGTCATAGATGTAGAGGTGAATTATATTTTGGAAAAAAGGTAGATAAAGAAATTAGATGTTAGAAATTAGATGTTGGGTTCTAATTTCTAACCTTACCTTCTAAAACTTGAATGTAGTTTAGATATAGCTTGTGCGATTTTTCCTAACCTAAGGCCTAGCACTTAAAACCTAATACCGCTTTTAAGCATTCGCTTTTCTATGATCGGCTAAAAATTTCTCTAAGCCAATATCCGTCAATGGGTGATTTAATAAGCCAGTGATAGATTTTAAAGGACAAGTCACTATATCTGCTCCAGCAAGGCCAGCTTGCACGATATGTTTAGAGTTTCGAATAGAAGCGGCAAGAATCTCCGTCATAAAACCTTGCATTTGATACAATTCTGAGATGTCTCCAATCAAGTCTATTCCATCCCAATTGGTATCATCAATTCTTCCTATGAATGGAGATATATAGGTAGCGCCTGCTTTTGCAGCGATCAATGCTTGACCAGCTGAAAACACAAGAGTACAATTTGTCTTTATATCATTTTGAGTGAACCAAGAGATGGCTTTTACTCCCTCCTTGATGATAGGCACCTTAACCACAATATTAGGGGCTATAGTAGCCAATACCTTACCTTCCTTCACCATACCATCAAAATCGGTAGATATCACCTCTGCACTCACGTCACCATCTACTAGCTCACATATCTTTGCATAGTGCTTTAGTATATTGTCTTGACCTACAATGCCTTCTTTGGCCATTAGACTTGGATTGGTGGTAACACCATCTAGAATACCTAAGTCTTTTGCCTCTTTGATTTGATCCAAATTGGCAGTATCGATAAAAAACTTCATGAATAGGTGAGATTTGGTAAGAAAAAGAGATGAGAGAGCGCATCGCACCGCTACAACCTTCTACCCTTGCTTCGTTTCCGACCTGGGGGAGTTCAAAGGGAGCTAGTCGTGCGTCCCTCACCAGCCGCAAAAATAACAATACTTTTGATTTTAAATACTAAATGAAATTATTTTCCTAAGGATATTTACAACCAAAGATTGGCTTGATATTTAAAGATAAATATGACTGTAATGAAGCTGTCGATATTACTTCTTCTCGAAAATCTTAGCTTCTTCGGCGAAGTAATCTACAAATTTCTGCATATCATTTGCGAGCTTCGCGTTCTTAGTCGCATTGTGGTAGGTATCAGCTAGCCCTTTTAGTGTTTGATACATAAACCGATTCATTTCATCTACCTGAAACTCAGTAGTCCACAAATCAATCTTCATAGTATCCTTAGTTTCTTTATCAAACAAAGAAACGAGAACAGCCTTAGACTCTGTAAATTTATCACTGTTAGGGTCGTCTTGCGCTTTCCATTGAATGCGCTTCGGGATGCTCTTGTCATCTAGCCCAACTCGAATGGTAATATCAGAGGATTTTAAATTTTCCATATTATGATTTTATTCCACCACAAGGCGCCTCTCAATAGACGAATACCCTCCCCAAATTCCAATACCTCCATCAATATTATACGAAATAACGGTGGAAGAAGAAAAAGGTCCTTGATTGGCTCTATTAAACTCCAAGGTACTCCAAAAATCATAATGTGCTTCATCAATGGCGCAAAACTTTAAATCTATAGTACTTCCCACTTTATAAAATCCAAAAGTCTCAAAGTTGAATTCTACATCACT
This sequence comes from uncultured Saprospiraceae bacterium, assembly GCA_964458675.1. Taxonomy (GTDB): domain Bacteria; phylum Bacteroidota; class Bacteroidia; order Chitinophagales; family Saprospiraceae; genus JALZVN01. Next base: position 12,976 of record CAYWOZ010000074.1, on the reverse strand, counting down.
TTCTTCTGCTTTTGGAAGTGGGAATTCGAATTTTTCACCATCAAAAAATAGGTCATTAAATACAGAATTGAATGTAGCCAGAAAGCCCTGTTCATTTTCGTTAGTGAAATATCTATAAAAGTTCGTCACTTGAGGATTATCATCTAGTGTAACTCTTAATTCCCTTAAGGTATCCACAGGTTCACCTGGAACATCCTTGAATATTAAATCTTCTAACACTGGTCTTTCCGGGATCATCGTGGAAGCTGTTAAAACTTTATCTTCTACTTCGACAAGTAAATCATATTGTTCTCCTTCCTCTCCTACCATAGAAAAGGTGGGGTCTATATAAACACAAAAATCTAACATTGATGAATCTACATTCAAACCAAACAATTCCGAGACTATGACTCTTTGTTCTGTAGTTAACTCACTTAAACAAAACTCCTCCAATTGAACACTTTGATCAGCTGTAGAAACTGTTATGACGGCATCTCTTACAAAGAAGCCCTCCATATCATTGAGATTTATTTCACTAAAAAACGGAATCGAACGCGTCAAAATAACATAAGGCGAGGTAGGATTATCTCCTCCTTCAATAAATCCTTCCACTACTATAGAAGGTGGGTCACTATTTATTTCAGGAATAAACTCTTCTTCGCAAGAAAATATCATGGTGAAGAAAATCAAGTAGGCGATATATTTAAATAGATCTAATCTCATTCTTGATTCCATTTAAAATTCCAGGTAACAGATGGGATGATAGGAAATAAAGACACTTTTAAAGCAGTGGCTTGAGCAGTACCTGCATCAAAATCAGTTTCGAATGTATTGTAGGTAAAGAATGTATTTCTCCGATTATAAATATTGTATACTGAAAAAGTAAAGCTATTCTTAAAAGTTTTTTCTGTTTTTACTTTAGGGTTATATGTAAGCGCGAGATCCAATCTGTGGTAAGGTTCTAGTCGAGCACTATTTCTATCTCCAAATTCTACGTTCAATGATTGCTCTACAAAAAATAGGCTTCTTACAGGAGTAAAAGTGTTACCCGTACCATAAACGAAAGCTCCTCCGAATTCCCATTTATCTGTTATCTCATAGTTTGCCACTACAGAAATATCATGTCTCCTATCAAAGGTGGCAGGAAAAACATTTCCATCATTGATATCAGGAAATATACGGTCCGTCTTGGCAAGGGTATACCCTATCCATCCGTTTAATTTTCCACTATTCTTTTTGACGAAAAACTCTGCGCCGTAAGCTCTTCCTTCTCCAAATACAAATTCTTGTTCTACCTCCACAGCAGGATCATTGATGAAACTCTCTCTGTAGTCAATCTGGTTGTTCAAATCCTTATAATACAACTCTACACTTGTTTCGTAGTCATTATCTCTGAAATTCTTAAAATAACCAAGTGCATATTGAATCCCACGTTGAGGGGCAACGCGCTCTGAACTAGGTACCCAAACATCAATAGGTAAAGTACTATTGCTATTGCTGACTAGATGAATGTATTGATTCGTAAACGTTACGCCTCCTTTAATCGAACTAGATGTATTGAGTGTATATTTTCCAAATAACCTAGGCTCTAAACCCGAGTAAGTCTTAACTGGTTCTAGAGCGCCAAACTCTTCTCCATTAATATCGCTTGTAAATGGTCCCACTTGAGTAAATACAGAAAAACGTAAACCATAATTTAAAGTAAATCTTTCTGACACCTTATGGTTATTAAGTACATATATGGCTGACTCATGCGCAAACTTAGGCTTAAGATCATTGGAAAACTCAACATCTCCATTTGTTGCATTCGTAACACTAGGAGTAAGTCTATGATAAGTATAATTTACTCCAAACTTAATCACATGGCGTGCATTAGGGTAATATTCAAAGTCAAGTTTCGCATTATAATCTCTTACCCCGGAAAAAAGACCAACAGAAAAATCACCCTGCCCCCCTTCAAAACTGAAATCATAATCATTATAGACTAGAGATACATTTGAAAATAATTTTTCTGAAAACAAGTGATTCCACCTTATTGTAGCGGTTGTATTTCCGTAAGGCAATTTAAAATTAATGTCTCTTAGATTTGCGTTATAGTTGAGTACATCTCTTCCAAAATATCCACTAAGAAATATTCTATCCTTATTAGATATCTTGTAATTGACTTTTGCATTGAGATCATAGAAAAAATAACTGGTCCCAGCAAAATCTGTATTATCAATAAAAGGTTTTGCTAATTCAAAAGCATAAGTTCTTCTTCCACTTATGATAAAAGAACTTTCATCTTTCTTTATTGGTCCTTCCAGAGTAAGTCTACTTGCAATTAAACCTATCCCTCCAGTCACACCAAATTTCTTATTGTTCCCATCCTTCATTTGCACATCCACGACGCTTGATAGTCTGCCTCCGTAGTTAGCAGGGATTCCACCTTTTATTAGAGTCGTATTTTTTATAGCATCTGCATTGAAAACAGAAAAGAATCCTAACAAGTGGCCACTGTTATATACTACTGCCTCATCCAACAAAACCAAGTTTTGGTCTGGTCCCCCGCCTCGTACATAAAAGCCAGCCGTACCTTCTCCTGCAGATAATACCCCTGGTAGCAATTGAAGTGTTTTAAGCACATCAACCTCTCCAAGTAAGGCCGGTAATTTCTTAATCTTATCTATTGGAAGGGCAACCGTTCCCATTTCAGTACTGCTAATATTTTTATCCTTCTCTTCTCCGAGTACAACCACTTCTTCTAAGCTAACACCCGAATTCATCTTAAAATTCAGCTCAATGTCCTTATCTAATACAATATCAGATAGTATATCTTGATAGCCTAAGTATGTAGTCTTGATATTATAAATACTGCTAGGGAGAGTAAGCGAATAAAACCCGTATTCGTTGGTAGTAGCTCCTTCTATTGTATTGTCTTGATTAAAGATATTCACTCCAATTAGGGATTCTCCTGTAATTTCATCTTCAATATATCCACTAATAGTGAAACTCTGAGCATTAAGATTATATCCATGCACGAGAAGTAAAAGAAAACATGAAAATCGGAAATACAGTAGACGCATATAGATTTTTAAAACAGAGGATATTTTTGAATGTTTAGGTACATCAAAAGTATATCATATTCTGCAAGACAAATTGATAAAATTGTTCTTTAACAAAGTATTTAGACTTTAGCTATAAATCAAATGAATGGGTTTTAAAGTGGCTCCATGGTGCTTCAAAAGACAAAGAATACCTTCTTTTCCAAACAAATGACCAGCGCCTACTGCACAAAAAACGCTTTCTGTAGAAGCTAGATTGTAAAGTCTTGCGGACATTTTAATATTTCTATCCATTAGCAATGTTTTACGCCATTTACCAAGTGATTTTTTTCCTTGTAGATATAACTTGTCGATTTTCCCATTGATATAATAGCCCATAATCTTGTGGTGTTGGCGAACGAACGCGGGGAAATTACGAATGATGACTTTCAATTGTTTGAGCTCTGTTTCTAAATCCAATTTGTCTAGTATCTGTAAATGCTCTTCTAGAGTCTCAATTCCAAATACTCGTTTGCCATTGTTTTTAGCATTCTGATACAAACTCATGTCAAGTATGGTATTGGTATCTTCTTTCATAATCAAAGAAGACAGCAAGTTGATTAAATTAATGGGCCGCAGAAATTGAACTTGTTGTAAGGAAGGGCCTCCCAAACTTTCCAGGATTTGTTCTAGGCGCTTGGTTTGCTTTGGTTTTAACAAACTTGATAAAGGAGTATCAAAAGGCAAAAGAAGTACCTTTTGCATTTGTGGTGATTGGCTTAGCTCTAAATCTATTTCTACACAAAATGAATCGCAGTCATCTATATACCGCGCTATTTGATCAAAGGCGGAAAATACCTTTTTAGACTTGACATGCATGGTGCCAAAAAGGTAAGATTTTCTTTCAAACTTGTAGGATGAAATTTCCCAAAGAAGGGTCTGCTTCTTGAGCTTCACTACTCCGTATTAATCTTGGTAATTGAATGGCAGGATAGATGAATTTTTCACAGTAGATAAAGTCATCAATGTTTTCAATCTTTCTATTTCTTCAATTTGCGATAAAGTCTTAAACAATAGCTGTTCGTATGTTGGGATATCCTTACAAACGATTTTGATAAGAAAATCCGCTTCACCAGTAATGATATAGCATTCCGTAATTTCTTCTATCGCTTTTACTTTGTCTAAGAAGTTATTCAAAGCATTTTCTTTCTGCCAAGCAAGAGATACGAGTACAAAGGTCTTCACATTTAAACCAATGCTAGTCGGATTGACTATAGCGTGATAGCTTTCTATAATCTTAGTGGATTCTAATTTTTTGACTCTTTCTAAGGTCGGAGCTGGGGACAGTCCAATCTGTTTAGACAATTCAAGGTTAGTAATTTTACTATTATTTTGTAAAATCTTGAGAATCTTGAGATCAATTTTATCTAGCTTTTCCACTCTTTAATATTTAGTTTTTATAGATTAGAAGATCAATCTTCTATAATTGCTCGCAATATAGAAAAAAATAAAATAAGCCAAAATAAATGATTTACCTTTTTTTATTTTTAATTTTCATTTAATAAGGGGCAAATGTTTGCATTTATTTTCCTTGAAGTGGTACAGGGTCTGGATTTAGCGCGTGAGCCGCGTGAAGGATGAGAATGATGCCACCTTTAGGTGGCAGTCCCAGTCCGCTTGCGTGGCAAGGTAGACTGACTGGCGCATGACCGGAGCCGTTAGGCGCAGTCATGGACAGCCTGGGCCGTAAGGACACGCCCAAAACAAATAGTTAAAAAATCGAAGTGAGATAGATAGAAATCCACCACACCAAAGGGGGTTAAGTATGGCCTTACTTAGCAGGTAAAGACATCACAAATTTGAAGCTAGTCTTTAAATATGGCGTAAGTACCTCAGGATCCTGGAGCAATTTATTTGGAACATGCACATAGTCTTTCATTACCGCTCTATGGGATTTAAATTCTTTCGTATCATATTTGTCTCTAAAATCTTGGGCTTTATTTTTGGGTAATCGGATGCCGAACTGACCTTCTTTATTTAGTAAAGAAAACATATAGCCGTTAGATGATGTATAAGGCATAGTTTTACCCTTGCGCTTAAAGCCACTGCATGTATCAACTAATGCATCGTATAAAACAAGATTACTTTCCCAAGTAGACATAGAAATTCTAATTTATTGCAAATATAGAGATAATATATCTATGATAATCTATATCGCATTTGTCTTCGTGATGCAACTGAAAGACTAACCCAGATGACCCAGATGGCATCGAATATAAAGGTGATTTTTTGGAATACAGGAGTGTAGTATATCCCAATTTTAGTTTCATAACTCAAAAACATAATCAGACTGAGACCAAAGCAAATGTAGGCAAGCGTCTTATGCACGCGGTCTTCATAGTGGATTAATTCGGAAAAGAAAACTAAGAAAGTAATGATGGTCAGTATACCTGACATGGTGACCACCGCATCATGGTATTCTACATTATACATGAAAATGAAAATGACCATAGCAAACATACCAAGCCCCCTAACAATTCTAGTTTTCCAGTTTTGCTTGCTAAATAATTCTGGTAGAATATAGAAAAACGAAATCATTGCGAAACTGAGCATAATATGTGCAAAAATCGCAATAGGACGGGCATCGTTAACTACTCCCTCCTCCAAGTTTAGAGACATCAGGTCACAGATAAAATTATGAAAGTGACTGTACCCTTCTGCAGCAATTTCATTCATAGAACCACCTGGATATTTTGTAGTCGCTATTATGAATAGGACAAGAAATCCAATCATACCTATAATAGGGAAATAAGGATACTTTTCTTTGATTATTTGAAACATAGATAGAGCAACAATGTTGTTTCAGTTTGGTTTAGATAAAGTTCTAAATTAAAGTGGTAATTTATAGGTATTGCACTACTTTAATAGTTCATATTTGTATTGTAGCATCACAATCAAAGGTGCTCCTGTCACAGGATCTTCATTGGTGAGAAAGATATCAATATCTATAATTTCTGATTCTTCTTTTTCAGTGCTATCAAAGGATACTTGTATACTCCCACTCTCCCCTGGTTTAATCTCTCTCTTGGGATAATTAGTCGTTGTACAATCACAAGAAGAAACCAAATCGATCTTTATAGGAGCATTACCAGTATTGGTAAATGGAAATTCAAATTCTCTAACTTCACCTCTTCTTACCTCACCGATGTCTTTGAACACTTCTTCGAAAGTCATCTTCCCTCCTTCCTGAGCAGGTTGCGTAGTAGGCTGTGTACTAGGCCTTGTGCTTGGCTGAGTGCTTGAATGTTGGGCAATTGAAAAAGAGGCCAATCCAAGCAGTAGTGTTACTGTAATCAAAAATCTATTTAGCATACTTATTTACTTTCTTTTCGCTTTAACAGATCATCAATCACATCACCCAATTGATCCGCTCCTACGCGTTTAAATAAAATTTCGTTTGTATCATCTAAGATATAAATCTGTGGAGTTGACTTCACGTTATACAAAGATTGATATCGGGATCTAAAATAAGGGTCCGTAACATTTATCCATCGCAACATTTCAGGTCTATCCTTTATAAACTCTGCACATTCTGGAGTGCTTTTATAGTTCTGATGACATATAGCATATAGTTCTACGCCTTTGTCTTTATATTCATCGTAAAAAGAAATCATTGCTGGCATACTCTTCTTACAATGGCCACAATCCGGAGCCCAAATAAACAATACTTTATATGGGCTATCTAATCCATGCAGGCTAACTTTTTCACCAAGTACAAATTTCTTTTTTTCATCTACTTCTTTTTCCATTGCGATGAGCGTTGCTTCCACATCTAATAAAGGGATAGAAATTTCTGGTGCAATCTTACCAATTAGTAAAGGTTCTGTTTTACTAGCATTATCAACTATTTCTAGAAGCTTTTCTGGGTCCACCCAAGGAGTTTCTCCTTTAGCATAGTAGTTCATCACGATATGCACATACAGTGCATCCATGCCAATAATTTTACTGTTTGCATATTTATTGAGCAGTGTCGATAACCAATGACGTTTTGTTTCTTCGTTTCCTGCAGCTTTTTCTATTATGATATCGACCGATTGTGCAATAGAGTCTGGATGCTGTACAGTTAACTTCTCCAGATAGCTCATCACTTTATTATGAATCAAAGAAGTTCTTATCATACACGGATCCGACAAATCCATGTTGTCAAACCAATGTGCTCTGATGTAATAGAATCTTTTTCTTCTAGATTCTTCATCTGTACCAAATTCAGGTACATCTATTTCTCTACTTGTTTGAATCACTCTGGCAGTTAGAGTTCCAGGATGCTTTTCTATTACGTTCTTTTGATAGTTGGTGACTTCAGCATTAAGAGCATTTAACTTTTCTTGAGTATTCTTAATGTCTTTTTTCAACTCCTTTTCTTCCGTCAACTGTTTATGTAACTCTTGCGCCATAGGCGTTTTAGTACTAATAAAACTAAGGTATTCGTAGAAAAGATTATTTTCCTCGGAGCCGTCAATCTTTGCCGACTGTACAGGAGTACTTGTGTTAGTTGCAATAGAAAACTTCTGGTCTTCATCATTAATAAGAATCTGTAGGTATTGGTTCGTCGGTGGCATGACTAATAAATACATACCACATTCCAACATTTTATCCCCCTTGAAAGTATACGTATCACCTTCGACTAATACTGTATCTTTAATATATTGCTTATCTAAGTATTGATACCCTAATAGAAGTGTATCATTTTCAAAACCATCAATCTTTACTTTGATTTCATATCCATCCTGAGCGAAAGAAAATGACAAACATGTACAAAAGGCAAGGATAGTGAGAAGAGATAATTTTTGAATCATATTTGTTGTATACACCCCAAGAAAAATCTTGGTGAAATTAAAATTAAAAAAGTGCCCAATTATACAAAGAGCACCTCTAAATATCCTAATATTAGTTAAAAAAAATGCTCCTATGCACCATTAAGACGCCTAAACAGAGGCATTTGTTTATTAAGGAATTCTTAAAAAAGTAATAAAAGTGCAACTTATAAAAAGCAATAATTACTCCTTTTTCTCTTCTTTTTCCTTTTCTTCCTTCAACTTTTGAATGGCATCTTCTAAATCTATCATTTTGAGCTTCAAATCGGCTAATATTTCGTCAGATTCCGATATTTCCGTACGTTTAGCTTCTAGGATGGCAACCTCTTCCGCAATCTTAATGGCTGTCTCTTCTTTGACAGCATTGATTTGTTCTTTAGCGCTTTGCTTAGCTTCATAAACCGCATCACTCGCCTCTTTCTGTGCCACTGCTATTTCTTCTTGTGCCGCTGTTCGTGCCTGCTCCGTTTCTTCATTCAATTTTGATCTTTCTGCTTGCGTTTGTTCTATTAGTTTTGCACGTTCAGCATCTGCCTCTTCCCTTGCTATGTCTATTTGCTCTTGTGCTTCTACCTTTGCTGCATCTATTTCTAGATTTGACTTGGCAATTTCTTCATCTATCCTTTTTCGTTCTACCAACACTATTTCAGCCGCTTCTTGTTTCGTTAAGGCAATCTCATTTGCTGCTTCTTCTTTAGTTGCAGCTATCGCTTCAGCAGCTGCTTCTTGAGTAGCTAACATTTCCAATTCTGCATCTTCTCTAACTTGGCTTGCGTTTTCTCTTATGCCTTTGATTTCTTCTGCTGTCTTAGATTTAGTTAATGCGATATCTTCTGCACCTTTAATCTTAGCTTCTATAATCGTGTTCGTAATTTCCTCTCTTTCTGTGGCCGCTTGTTCCTGGATAGCTGCTATCTCTTCAGATTGCGAGGCCTTTACCTTAGCGATAGCTTCTACCGCATTTCGCTTTACTTCTGCCATCTCTATGGCATTCTTCTCAATAGCTGCAACAACTTGATTTTTTATACTTGCAATTTCGTTAGCCGCATCTTCTTGGGTCTTAAGTATTTCGGCAGCTGCGTTTTGCTTTGATTCAATTACTTCTTTAGTACTTGATTCAGACATTTCTTTCTCTTTAGACTTGGCAGCCATGATTTTCTCTGTTACTTCAGCTTGGATTTTATCCATTCTATCCTTTGCTGCCTTTTGTGCTAGGGCTACATCATCAGCATATTTTACCTTAGCATTCTCTGCAGAGGAATTTGCTTGAGTCACCTCATCAATAGATTTTTGTTTTGCAGACTCTATTTCTTGACTTGCTTTCTCTCTTGCAGCTTGCACTTCAGTAGAAGAAGCCAGTTTAATTTCTTCCTCTTTCTTTTTCGCTTCTTCTAAAGCCGTTTGAAGTTCTTGTTCAATTTTTTCGATTTCATCTTTTGCTCTCTTTTGTGCCTCTGCTACATCCGCTGCTATCTTTTCTTTTTGCTCCTTAGAGGCCTCTTGAGCCTTAGCTATTTCATTGGCCTCAGCCGCTTTTATTTCCTGAACCGTTTCACTAACCTTCTCTCTAGTTGACTTTACTTCTTCAGCTGCAGCTACTTTCTCTTGGGCTACAACATCTCTTGTATTCGCAATCTCTTCAGTAGCTTTTTGTCTGGATTCAGCCACTTCTAATGCAGTCTTTTCTTTTTCTTTAGCCGCTCGTTCTTTAAGATCTGCAATTTCTGTTGCTTGGTTTTCTTTGATTAGGGCTGTTTCCTCCACACTTTTTCTTCTAGATTCTGCCATCTCAAAAGCCAAGGCTTGCTTCTCCATTACACCCTTCTCCCGAATTCTCGCAATCTCTTCTGCTGTATTCTCCTTTATCTCTAGGATTTGTTCAGAGGCCGTCTTCTTAGTAGTCACTACATCTTCGACGGTTTTATTTTTTTCTGTTTTAGCGACCTCTCTTGCTTCGGCAATAGTTTGCGCCGTTTCTTCACGTATTCTTTGCAACTCAGAATTGGCATTTTCTCGAGCACTCGCTACTTCATCTGCGTACTCCAATTTAGCAGCATCTAACTTTTCCTTTATGACTTTAACCTCTTCTGCAGCGTTCTTTCTTGCTGTGGCAACCGTTTCTGCTGATTCCAACTGTGCTTCTTTGATGACTTCAGTAGCCTTCTTTTTCGCTTCTTCTACGTTACCCGCTAGTTTGCTCATTGCATCATCGGCGTTTTGTTTTGACTCAGATACCTTTACTGCAAGGCTCGTCTTAGAAGATTCTATTTCTTCTTGTGAAGCCTTACGCGCTTGTAAAACTTCATCAGCATAAATTGCTTTTTGTTCTGCAGCATTTTCTCGGGCCTTAGTCACTTCATCTGCTAAAGAAGCTTTTATCTTATTTGCTTTTTCTTTTTCTGCTTGGATTTCAGCTCTTAGCGCATCTTTTGTTTCGATAAGTTCTTTTTTAAGATCTGCAAGCTCTTGATCATTCAACAAACTTATATCCGTTACTCTTCGACCAGCACCTGAAGATCTGCCTTTTCCAGCGCCTTTACTACTTGCATTTGCTCCAATTTTAAAATCAGTATTCACAAGCCTCTCATCTTTTACCATGGACCTATCTAAAGAAGAGTTAAAGCAATTTGCATTACTTTTGAATTCTCCCTGTCGGCTACCCTGTAGAGAGAGCTTTCTCATTTCTAAGGTGATATTATTTCTCAGGTATATAGATGCAATAGAGGAAGAAGATAACCAATCGATCGCAGCCAAATCCATTTGTAAGGTATTCTTGTAGACTGGGACATTTCCTTTTTTATCCACCTCTCCCATTTCTATGAAACGGTAACTTTTACGAGTATTAGATTGATCAACAAAAATAAATTCATCATCCTGATTAAATTCTTGACCTGCTCTTGAATATACCTTGGCTACTACACCATCCTCGGTATTCGCAAAACTAATACTGTAAGAGTAATTTCCTCTAACAACTACAGTAACTTGTTTAGTTTCTAATAAATGTATTCCAGCTACTTTTTTATTTTCTGTAATGGTATTCCCACAATTTTGAGCAAAATTGCTAGGGATTTGAATAATAAGGAAGCCTAAAAAGAGAAAAAAGGTGAAGAATCTTATAAGCATGTTGGTCATTTTATGGTCTTTTCAAGAATAAAGGATCTATAAAACACTATAGCAGTGTGCATACATACACTCCATTTGTTCCAAATATAACTATAAATATGATTATTTTGGTATCAAAATCGACTACTTAGCCTCATCTTTCCCACTGGCGAGAAGAAATAAGACAGCCATCCTAACTGCTACTCCATTCTCTACTTGATCTAAGATTATGGCATTATCAGAATCAGCTACTTCACTACTAATCTCCACACCTCTATTCATAGGCCCAGGATGCATGATGACGATTTCTTTATCCAACCGATCAAGCATCGGTTTATTCACTCCAAAATGCAAGGCATATTCTCTTAATGAAGGTATATATTTAATGTCTTGACGCTCCAATTGGATGCGTAAAATATTGGCTACATCACACCAATGCAAGGTCTCCTCTACATTATAGCTTACTTCCACTCCTAAGGAAGTAATGAACTTTGGAATCAAGGTTGGAGGACCACAAACCTTTACCTTAGCACCTAATTTTTGCAGACAAAATATATTACTGAGAGCCACTCTAGAGTGTTTGATATCACCAATAATAGCAATCTTTTTGCCTTTCAGAATACCCAGTTTTTCACGCATCGAATAAGCATCTAACAAGGCTTGAGTCGGATGCTCATGTGTGCCATCGCCAGCATTCACAATATTAGCATCTATATGTTTAGATAAAAAATGCGGTGCCCCTTGAGCTGGATGTCTAATGACTACCATATCTACCTTCATCGATAGGATATTATTTACCGTATCTAGAAGCGTTTCTCCTTTTTTCACGGAAGAATTACTAGATGAAAAATTAACTACATCTGCAGACAGTCTTTTTTCAGCTAACTCAAATGACAATTTGGTTCTGGTACTATTCTCAAAGAAAAGGTTGGCAACAGTGATATCTCTTAAGGAAGGAACCTTCTTGATAGGTCTATTAATAACGTCTTTAAAATTATCCGCAGTTTCAAAAATCAAGTTAATATCTTGAGCACTAATGTCCTTGATGCCCAATAAATGTTTACTACTTAATGTAGATTTGATCATGAGTCTTGCGCTTCTTTTTTATTTGCAAATAATAGCACTTCGCTTTTCTTACCCCAGTTCACACGCACGTAGGCTTCATTCAGAGCATCTACTACCATCCCAATGTAGTTACTCATGATTGGAAATTGCCTATTAAATCTTCTATCTATCAAGCACATCAATTCTATCTTGGAAGGTCTTCCAAAATCTTGCAAAGCAGACATGGCAGCGTGTATCGTACGACCTGTGTAGAGCACATCATCTATAAGAATCACATTTTTATCCTCTACCAGGAAATCAATTTCAGTTGTAGCCGCTCGAATAGGCTCATCTCTTTTTCTAAAATCATCTCTGTAGAAGGTGATGTCAATTTTCCCATATGGGATTTTATCCTGATTTGACAAAGCCAAAAGTCTTTTATATATCCTGTCTGCTAGTAAAACTCCACGAGGTTGAATGCCTATAAGGACTGTATTTACAAGGTTTGGGTGATTTTCCAAGATGCTGTAGCACAGCCTATCCAAGGTAAGCTCCAATCGATTAGAAGAAAGTATGGTACGGCCTGTGCTCATATTTGGCAAATATATGTAATACCCTGTACATTTGCCAGAATTCTCTAACATGCATGCTGTCAGGCGGGTTTTAGAGCTAGAAATACTTTTCTAAGGACTATAGCATCCCTGTCTGAATGGCTTCAGCCAGGCAGGTAACTTCTAAAGTCTCATTGTTGAGATCTTGCAAGCATGGATAGATTTGTTTCGGTTTTCTCTAGTTGAGCGGTGTAAGCTTGGTTTCGCAGCACATCTAAAATCTAATGTCCAATTTCCAACGTCTTCTTACAGGTAGGCTAATACCTAAGGCCTGATTCCTACTTTTTGCTTCATTCCCGCACAGGTACATACCTGGGGTTTCTATCAAGATAAATTAGCAGGC
>CAYWOZ010000073.1:0-15073 GCA_964458675.1 uncultured Saprospiraceae bacterium | reverse complement strand
TATACTCAATGGAAAGTGATTTGGGACAATTTATGCGAATTTATTTTGCTTAATATCGAGGCGAAAAAGTGAAGCAATGCCTTAGCATTGGTGAAGTTTTTTAATGAAGATAGTGAGCAAAAGAAATAGCAGAAAAGTCCCAAACCGCTTTCTTTTGAGTATGTATTAAATATACTTATCATTCGAATAGCTGTCAAGATATTTCCTAACACTTTATGTATGAAAATATACAAAAGAAGAAAAATAGGTAGGAGTAAGAAAATTGAATTGACTTTTTAAACAGAAGGCAGACTTTGCAAAAAAAAGGACCAGTAGCGAGGGTGTGCCACTACTGGTCTCTACAAAAACAAACTTTCATTTTGTCTAGTGGGCACCTCTGTTAACCCCATTCAGTATGTAATCAAAAGCTATAATTTTTTATTTCATTTATTATCATGAACTACATCGTTGTTCCTCGATCGCTTAGCTCAGGCTAAACTCTCTCGATACTTCTTGTATTTCACGCGCTAAATGAAATTTACAACCTTTCAGAGGTCAATAGTGGTGCCCTGAATTAACTCTACATCTTATATTTCTTTGTTAACTAAAAAATTGGTTAAAATATAGTTATAGCATGCTAGCGCTCATGGTATTAATTACTAGATAAACTTTCATCATCCAATTTCATTGCCTGCCTCATGAGTTCTAAAGCCTCCATTCGATAACCATTTTTGTCTTTTCCCATTGCAGTTTCTGCCAATGCAATTACGGATTTGTAGTCTTTTTCTTTTACATATTTTGATTTGCGAATAGTCAATCCAAATTGCGCGATAGCTGCCGCCCATCTAAGATTATCACTTGTTTTTTCTAACTCGGTTGTTCGGCTTGAGATGACCTCTTCTAATAGTTTTGATTTTTTACCGTCTGGTTTTTTATATCGAAGTTTTATGGTAGCTAACTCACCGTCATATTGCTCAGCAATGTCTCTTTCTGTCTGGTATTTGAGCGCATCGACACGCTTATCCTTTTTCTTCTTTTTAGCTTTTGTTTTGATTTCATAGATAGCTGTCACCGTATGACCAGCGCCAAGTTCGCCTGCATCTTTTTTGTCGACATTAAAATCTTCGTTTGCCAAAAGCCTATTTTCATATCCTACTAATCGATACTCGGCTACTACCGCTGGATTGAATTCGATTTGTATTTTCACATCCTTAGCGATTGTATATAAAGTAGATGCCATCTCTGCAATCAATACTTTTTCTGCTTCACGAATATTGTCGATGTATGCATGATTCCCATTTCCTTTGTCAGCAAGAATCTGCATTTTATTGTCTTTGTAGTTACCTGTTCCGTAGCCTAACACAGAAAGAAAAACTCCATCTTCTCTTTCTTTTTCGATGATTCTTTGTAATTCTGCATCGCTACTAACACCCACATTAAAGTCACCATCCGTTGCGAGCAAAACTCGGTTGTTCCCTTTATCGATAAAGAATTTACGTGCCGTTTCATAGGCTAGTTTTATCCCTGATGCACCTGCTGTGCTGCCACCAGCATTAAGATTCTCTATTGCCGAAAGTATAGCAGGCGTCTGACTTATCGAGGTAGAAGGCAATACCATTCTTGTCGATCCAGCATAGGTAACCAACGCGATTCTATCTGTAGGTTTAAGTTTTCTCACAAGCATCTTTAAAGACTCTTTTACTAAAGGGAGTTTTTTTGAAGAATTCATTGATCCTGATACATCTACCAGGAAAACTAGATTCGCATCAGGGATATCTTCTAGAGCGATATGCTCACCTTGCAAGCCAATGTGTAGTAGTTTATTCTTACTATTCCATGGGCATTCTGCATACTCTGTGGTAATGCTAAATGGGTCTTTATCTGTAGGTTGCTCATAGTCGTAGTTGAAGTAATTTATCATCTCTTCTACACGTATTGCATCTATAGGAGGCAGTTGATTGTCATTTATAAATCTTCTCATATTGCTGTAGCTCGCTCGATCTACGTCAATAGAAAAAGTGGATAGTGGTTCGTGTTTTGTGGCGAGATATTCGTTCTCTTTGATATAGTTATAGTCTTCAGTGGAGGGGTATTTAGGGGTATCTATAGTGTTTTTTCGTTGCTCTTTTTGTGCTTTCTTTAATTGCTTTTTCTGTGCTTTTGTAAGGTCTTCTGGAATTAAATTTCCTCTTACAGGTATATCATCCACATCGTAAATAGTACCACCGGTTCTGCCTCCACGAATATTTAAGGATTGTCCATCATCTGATGAGCCTACTCCGGCGGATGTTTTAGATAATCCATTTATACTTCTTCTTGGAAGGTTTCGTATTTCTTTAGAAGTCACCGTAGTGCCTTGGGTAGTATAGTCTGCTTTTATTAGTGGTTCTTTATATCCTATTACCAGTATCTCATTCATTACTACTCCTTCGCTTAGCGTAATGTTTATCAAGTTGTGTTGACCCTCATAAATAATTATTCCTTTTAGCTTTTGAAGATTATATCCTATAAAAGTAGTTTCTATGTCGTAGGTACCAGAAGCTATGTTGCTGAAATGATAGTTTCCATCAAGATCAGTCTCTGTTCCAGAAAGGAGCGCATCATTTTGATAGAGTGCTACGCTTGCAAACATAATAGGTTCTCCAGTAATGGCGTCTGTTACCTTTCCTGATAAATGAGTGTTTTGTCCGAAGCTGCTTACACTTATAATACAGCATAAAATCGTGATAAGGGTTTGTGTCTTTCTCATAACTTTTGAATTTGATTCCTAATAAAGCTAGAAAGATTTATTACTTATTTTTTCTTCCAAAATGTTGAAAGTCAGGTTTTAGAATTTAATTTTATGGAAGATACGCGTCAAAAATTATCTCCTTCAATTACAGAAAAGCTAGTAATGAAGACTTGTTTATCCAAAATGGATTAACAAAAAAAATCTATAATTCAGTATCCAGAGTATATTTTGAGGACACCAAAAATAAAATTAATGACAAGTGCTATGCAGAAAAACTTTAAGAGTACGCAGTTTTTGTGTGAGGGATAGGAGAGGAGCATAGCGATGGCTATGCTGTGCGCAGCACCGAAACGAAGTGGAGCCTCGGATAGCGCGACCCTGTGGGCAGGCTTGTAGCATTGCTGGGGCACACCCAAATTATCCAAATAAAAAATCTATAAGAAAACTTAATATGCGCCTACTTGCTTCTTACTCGTCAGAGCAGTTAAGAATGGAAACATAGCGATAGGAATAACCAAAGTGAAAAGCACACTCAGCATTGTATAAGGTATACCCATGCCACTGATGCTAGCTATAAAGCCTTCACACTTATCGTATAATGCGCCCGCAAAATTAGCAGGGCTTTGTTTGAGTATCAAAAATATTGCTGCAAACACAGCGAGGTATCCAATTTTAAACCAATGGAAGTCCGTTCGCTTATCTAATTTGATTAACCATAACAGGGGAAGAAAGAGCAAGTAGATAAGTACAACAATGAGCTTATAAGAAATGCCAGACAGCTCACCGAGTCCTCTATACCCAGCTTCAATATAATAATGGATGGTTTCGAAAAAACCAAGTTCGTCAAAGTCAACAGTCTTCTTTTTGAAGACTACTTTTGCGCGGTCTGCCTCCATTCCTAATTCTAGCATACGCTCCTTATTAAAAGGAAAATTGAGATGCCCTTGCGAGACTGCATAGTAAAAGCCAAACATCATAGCAAATGTCACAACTAAAGAAAAGAGAATTCCTTTCATGGTTTTTCGTTTCTGTGAATTTAAGAATAATTAATGAGTCCACTCCGATTACTTAAAGAAAGAACCATGCTTCGTTTTCAAAAATTTATCAAAAGGGATTTCCTCTTGCTTGATAAAGCCTTTCTTAGGTAAGGTTCCCTTCGCTACCATTTCTACAACAGCTACTATGCTCGCTGCTGTCGTCCAAGATATGGCCCTCCAGGAATGTCCTTGCACATCTCTATTGTAATAGGATTTGCAATATTCATTTCTAAATAGTTTATCTCCTTTTATTCCTTCTACTGCGGCATATACGATGACTACATCTTCTGCCACTGCAGGTTTTGCATTCTTGAGTATATTTTCAAGTTGCTTTTTATCCTGTTTCATGTCTAGCTCATGAATTAAAAATTTCATTAAGTCACAATGCCCAGGATAACGAATCGTCTTATAGTTTAGCGTGTCAACTTTATTTTCAAATGTCTGGCACATGGTGCCCAATCCACCAGAAGTATAAAACGCCTCGTACTCTTTACCATCTATAAATATCTTCTCATTTTCTTCGAGCGAAGTCACCATTTTACGCTTCCCATTATGAATCGCCTCCGAATCATTGATATACTCATTGACCACTCCAGCAGGTGACCAAGTAAATGCATAGCCCATATCTCCATTTGGATAAAGCGGCAATGCTCCTACGCGCATCTCTATAGAACGCACCTTTGTAAAATCGCGAGTGAGGTCTGAGCCTATAATGCCTATTATACCTGGAGCCAAACCACATTGAGGTGCCATCACAGACTTGGCCGTTTTGCTCAGTTTTAAAATATAGTTTGTAGTAGGCACATCTTCCGTTAGGTCAAAATAGTGCTTCTTTAAATCATATGCGAATTTAGCTATTGGCTTATTGAGAAAGTAGGGTAGCGCAGATACCACCGCATCATGTTTTTTGATTAGCGCCTCCATCACTTTCTTATCCGTCACATCAGCAGCGACCACCTTGAAGGGCTGCTTATAATCGTAATGCGGTTTATTCTTGTCGACACCCGTCACCGTAAATTGTTTGCTCAGCATAGTCGCCACCAGCGTTCCTACCTTTCCAAGACCAAGACACAAAACCTTCTTCATATTCAATTTTATTTATTACATGTTATATTTTTGGGCCCGTGCCCTGCGCTAATCTGCCCACACCGCGCTATCCGTTCCTACTCGCCAGCCTCTAGTGGCATTCTGTCCTCCACTCTCCCCGTCTACTCCTATCGTCGTAGCCAGCGATAGTGGGACATCATAGCCTCTATATGCTGGCTCATACCACTGCTATCGCTCGTGCAAAAAAGAATAGCTTACACCACATTTGGTGCTCATTAATAAACTAGAGCGAACTCTTTATAAAATACTGCAAATAAGAAGATTATGTTGCAAATAATAGGAGTCTACCGAAATCAAGCACAAGCTATATTTTTTTGCTTCAATAAATATAAATTATTCCTCCAAAATGATTCAATCCGTTGCTTTGTCACTTTGATACAATAATACATTCCCAATACAAATTTGTGATAAGGAGTACAAAAATGTATGCCAAATTATCTATTGAAGTCCATATTTATCTTATTTTTGATCGTTTATAATTAATCTGGATTATCAATTTTTTCGCCCATTGTTTAAGCCATAAAATCTGCGATTTGTCTACATTCGAAACTACTATGTCCTCTAAATTAATCGAAGTATTTAGATATTTCTTTAGACTCGGTTTTGTTGCTTTTGGTGGTCCTGCTGCCCATGTAGCTATGATGGAAGAAGATTTGGTACAAGGAAAGAAGTGGTTGACTGAACAGGAGTTCCTGGATTATATGGGTATTACTAATCTGATACCTGGCCCCAATTCTACAGAGATGACGATGCATTGTGGTTATCATCATGCGGGTTGGAGAGGATTATTTGTTGCGGGAATGAGTTTTATTTTTCCAGCAGTTTTACTGACTTGTTTAGTAGCAATATTTTTTGAAAGCTATAGTGAAATAGAGTGGGTTGTACCTATTGTGAATGGTATTAAAGCAGCAGTAATTTCTTTCATCCTAGCAGCTATCCTTAAGCTAGGTAAAAAAGCAGTAAAGAATACTTACTTAGCGGTCATTGGTGTAATGGCTTTGGTAGCAGGCTTATTAGGAGTTAATGAGATTCTGGTCATCTTGTCTTTAGGGCTCATATCAATGTTAGTCCAAATGACTTTGCATTCTCGAGGTCAATTGAATAGCTTTGTTTTACTCCCTTTATTTGCGACCACAGCTATAGGCTATACACACCTCAAGTTGTTTCTAGTATTTCTAAAAGTAGGTTTAGTGCTTTTTGGTTCGGGCTATGTCTTATTCGCTTACTTAGATGGAGAATTGATAGAAAACCTAGGCTGGCTTACTCATAGTGATTTAGTAGAAGCCATTGCTATTGGGCAAGTGACACCTGGACCAGTTTTGTCTACTGCTACTTTCATTGGGTATAAGTTAGGAGGCTTTACTGGGGCTATATTGGCGACCTTAGGCATCTTTATACCTTCTTTCTTTTATGTCTTGTTACTAAACAGGTTCGTGCAAAAAATGAAGAATAACATTTGGTTGAGATTCTTTTTAGAGGCTGTAAATGTGGCTGCAGTGGCTGTAATGGTAGTCGTTACATTCAAGATGGGTCAAGAGATAATCATTGACTGGCGTACTGCACTAATTTGTGTCTTGAGTATCCTAGTTTATTTTTCTTTTAAGAAGTTGAATACGCTTTGGATTATTTTGGGTGGTGCTGTATTGGGCTTTTTGTTGACCTATATGCCAGTATAACACTCACAAGCGACCTTACTATCATTCTCTTTTCGCGTGTTCCTGGATGGTTCAGACGAAGGCAATCCGTCTCTACAGGATTACATTTCAATAATGCTGTTTGCGATTATTTATGGATGTTCGTGACAACTTTCAACTCTATCTCATTCCTATTTTACTTCTTTCAAAGCGTTGCTCAAATCCTCAATCAAAACATCAGCATCTTCTAATCCAATATAAAAACGAACAAACCCAACTGGCATAACAGGATTTTCCTTGCCCGGAATATCATAAAGAGCTACCGCCGGCAATACCAAGGACTCATGTCCACCCCAAGAAACGGCCAATAGAAACCGAGTTAACTTATTGAAAAAAGTCTCCACTTTTTCACGGCTATCCGTTTGGAGTTGTACTGCAAATAGACCACCGCAGCCAGACATTTGCTTCTTAGCCAAATCATATTGTGCGAAAGATGGGTGATGCGGAAAATATACAGCTTCCACTGCCGGATGTTCTCCCAAATAGTCACAAATCTTTTTTGCACCATCATCAGATCGCTTCATGCGAAGAGGTAAAGTGCGCAGTCCCCTCAGAATCTGGGAAGCATCATGAGGAGCAATGATTCCTCCAAGTGTCATATACTCTTTAGAGAACATACTGCTGATAACTTTATGGCTTGCACAGACGACTCCGCAAACAATATCACTATGGCCATTTATATACTTTGTTCCAGAATGGGTCACGATATCTATTCCCATTTCAATGGGCCTTTGGAAAAGGGGTGAAGCGTAACTATTATCAATGATAGAGATTAGATTGTGTCGCTCGGCTATCTCGACACAAGCAGGAAGATCTTGGAGTTCCATATGCATAGAAGTAGGACTTTCGAGAAACAAGACTTTAGTATTGTCTTGTATAGCCGATTCCATGGCGACTAAGTCTTTACCATCTACAAAGGTCGTGTGAATACCAAAACGAGGAAGGAAATCATTCAGTAATTTATTGGTCCACGAATAAGCGGACTTAACACATACAATATGGTCTCCTTGTTTAACTTGAGAAATGACCGCATTAGCAATGGCTCCGCTTCCACTGGCAAAGACAAGGCAATCTTCAGCAGACTCTAAAGCAGCTAGTTTCTTTCTTAGTATTTGAACTGTTGGATTGTTTCCTCTCGTGTACATGTGGCTGCCTAACTCATTGCCCATGGAGGCTCTAAATTTTTCCAAACTAGAAAAGGCAAAATTGCTAGTTTGAATGATAGGTGGAGATACAGCTCCGAAGTATTGGTCCCTATCTTCCCCTAGATGATTAAGTATATAGGCGTAATCCATTTTGATTTTTATGGGAAGATACTTAATACTAGGTATCTGTACAAAAATGTCTGCCAATGGTTTTTACCTAAACGCTAATCTTTTCAAAAAACTAGTCATCTTTTGGGAGGAATGAAGGTCAATTATAATGGAGTTAAGATACTTCTATAATATACTTGAATTTTTTACCATTGTCTACAAGGATGAATTTATCTTGTAGCAAGTGGTCTTTGCTTAAAGTGAATTCTGGGTCAGTAATTTTCACTCTATTTACTGAGACTGCGTTCCCTTTCAATGCTCTTCTAGCATCTCCCTTACTCGTAACAATAGACGTGTGTTCAGCAAGCAAGGATACGATTTTTATACCATTATTCAGTTCACTTTTATCCAGTTTGAAAGAATCTATTTCCTCCGCCACGATCTCTAAGATGGAAAGGTCTTGAGACTTCCAAGTGTCTTCGCTTGCTTTTTTGTTGAACAATAGTTTAGATACTTTTTCTGCTGCTTCAAAAGCCTCTTGCGAATGTACTCGTATAGTTAATTCTTTCGCTAAAAGCCTTTTCTGTTCGTTTGGATTATCTTTTAGTTCTTCCTCCATTTGTTCCACTTCCGCCTTTGACTTCAAGGTGAAAAAGCGAATGAATCTAGGTAAATCCGCATCATCCGCATTCAACCAAAATTGATAGAACTTGTATGGACTTGTCATGTTTGGATCTAGCCAAATATTACCTGCTTCAGATTTGCCAAACTTGGAGCCGTCTGACTTAGTAAGCAAGTCTGATGTAATAGCGAATGCTTTTCCTTCTAGATTACGTCTGATAAATTCTGTCCCAGAGGTGATATTGCCCCATTGATCGGAGCCTCCAATTTGCAATTTGCAATCGAAGTCTTGGTATAGCTTCTGAAAATCGTAAGCTTGTAGTAATTGGTAAGAGAATTCGGTAAAAGAAAGGCCTGTTTCTACACGCTTTTTTACCGACTCTTTGCTCATCATATAGTTGATGGTAAGCGTCTTTCCTACGTCTCGGAGAAAGTCAAGAACGTTCATGTCCTTATAGAAATCATAGTTGTTTACGATGATGGCTTTGTTATCACCATTATCAAAATTTAAGAACTTCCCAAACTGTGCTTGCTGGAAGGCAAGATTTTGGTCTAATTCTTCGAAGCTTTTCAATACTCTTTCTTTATCTTTTCCAGATGGGTCTCCAATACGACCAGTAGCACCCCCCATCAGTACTATAGGTTTATGTCCAGAGAGTTGGAGTAGTTTAAGTAATTGGATTTGAACAAGATTACCTATGGTCATAGATGGGGCAGTAGGGTCAAAGCCAATATAGCCTGTAACAGTACCAGCTTGGAGTGCTTCTTCAATACCCGGTGTAGAATTGTTTAATATCCCTCTCCATTCTAATTCTTCTAAAAAATCCATAAGCTTATTTTGCGCAAAAATAAGAATATTGTCCTATAAAGGGAGGATTTTATCTAGTAAGGAGAAAAGAAAGCTGTGATTTGTTTACTGTAGATAAAATGTAGCCAATAGTAATTGAGCTAAGCAATGTAAATATCTTTATTTCATTTTTTTACTCGAGGGTCGAATTCGAAATCTGTGACTTCTTTGATTTGGATTTTGCCAAGATCTTTATGTTGAGGATTAATTAAATAGTTGAATTCATTTCTAATTATTGAAGAAGGAATTTCCAAAACGGCAGTTTTTCCTAGCTTAATCCAATCATCTCCGATTTGTTGACAAATTGGATAATTCTTTACTTCGTACCATAATTCTGGGAAATCGCTTTTCTTGACTTTGCTAATTTTTAAGGAGATTGATATTTCTATGTAAATGAGCTTAAAGTCAAGACTGAGTCCTTCTCCACTTCTATGTGCAAGATTTTCAAGAGCGGCAAGAGCAGCAGTACTGCCTGCGGTATAAATTACAAACTTTCCTTTTGAATTCCATCGCGCAGGAAATCCAGACCCAGTAAGTGAATTGGCCCATTTTGATAAGGTGATTCTATAAACTACCATTCTTATGCTAAAGCACCGTATTCAATACGAATCAATTCTTCTTCTATAAGATCTATACCGGTATTGGTATTCATGATGGAGATAGGCAATATCCCTCCCAGGCCTATTGATAGCTTTTCTAGCCAACGTACGAAGCTATTTGATGAGTTGAATATTTCGATTCCTTTGGCAAATAATTGAAGAATTTTAAGAGCTGCTTCACTTATTCTCGGATTCAATAATTTCTTTTCATTTTTGTATGGCTGTACTGTTTTAAAGGAAATGGCGAAAATATTCTCAGCTAAGAATTTGTTATTAAAACCAGATAATTGGATGATATCGAAGAATATATCTGCTTTAACACCTTTATTTGAAGAGTGTACGATTTGCAAGTCCGTTTGAATGGACTTTTGATATTTTTTAAGGATTCTAGCACTGGTCATATGAAATCACTGTTGTTAAATCATTGGTTAGGTAATTAAACGTTAAATCACTGATTATCAATACAATTTAAATAAACGACTTTTTTCTTAATGGTTTGGTAATTAAACGTTAAATTACTGATTATCAATGATTTTAAATTGACTTTTGCTTTCTTAAAGTGCTATTAATCAAATGACAAGTATTTTGTGATTTAAGGTTTTCAAAAAATTACTGAACCATTCTTTCTTAAAATGCCAATAATCAGATAATTAGAATTTATTGATTAAATACCGAACCATTCTTAAATATGAATATTTGTCCATAAATTCAAGACAATTATCCAATTGACTTGATTCTTTATTCATGCAAAAAGAACTTCAAGTTTACATTTCAAACTCCTGCACTATGCCAGTATAAGCATCTGTGCGTAGGGCATTTTCAGGAACAATATCTTCCACTGGCAGTGACATGAAATTGCTGTTGATTCCAATTATTTGCCCTTTGGAGATATCTTTCTTTACAATTCTAATATTCATGGTATCCGCAATCATAGCAAAAGTTTCTATACTCATAGATTCATCAGAATCTCTATTTACAAATATTTCTTGCTCATTTATATAGAGCGATTTGACATTGGATGGGCTTTTGATATAAAATCTGGTACTGAAAATTTCGTCTTCCGAAACAATCTGAACTATATTGTTATTTAGTGAATCCATAAGAATCTGCGGAATTGATACATGTGGTTTCACATCGGTTTTCTTGTTTAAGTATTTCTTAGAGTAGGGTACTTCCAAGGTAGATTTTGAAGCACCATCTAGAAACGAGGCATTGCCGACGTTTACATATCCATCGCTTGATGCCCACTTCGCTTGATTGGTAGCTACATCATAAGTGTAAAATAAATGAGAAGGTAAGGGTCTTTCTTTTGTAGGTTTTGAGGTGAGATGTCCTACAATAAGACTCCCAAGCAAAAGTGCAAGACCTACATAGTTCATAATCGGACTTTTAGCCCATAGCTTACTAAATAAAACCATAGTGGAAATAATAATGATGCAAATATGTATAGTCGGTAAAGGTAGCCCCTTTAAACTAAATGCTAGAAACAATAAAATAGTTGTAGGCAGCCAAAGAGCGAATGGTATAATACTGCTTAGATAGGCCAAAAAAATATTTTCATTCTCTTTTTTATCTATGCCACTTGCAAAATAGTATATCGACAAGGCGATAGTTGGATATAACATAAAATAGGTTGCCGTAGGAATGAAAAAGTAAAATACAAGGGTAAGCATAGCCATAAATAATAAAGCCGCTGTTTTAAAACTTTGGAGCTTAGACTTTAGAAGAGTGCCCCGAAGTAAAAGAGAGCTTGTCAAAATGGAGATACCAATACAAGTTACTAAATAGCATTTATGGTTATAAAATTGTCCTACATAGAATATGTCATACTGAGGATAAAAGGATAATAACAATTGACCTAATCCAATACTTAACGCTACACTTATCACCACACTCAATAAGATCAAAAAAAAGGCAAGTGAAAAAGATTTGACTGTAATTGTGTTCTTTCTAAAAGATTGGACTAAAAGAAATATAAGAAAGACCAAAGCAAATGCAAGAATAAAAATATCCCAAGATGAAGGATAAATTATCATAAGTCCTAAGACACTGAAAAAGGTAGCATTGTGTGTTTTTGTAACGGAAAGATCCGTATTGGCAAAGTGTCTCGTTAAGGCTAGCATATTAGTACCGGTATGCTGAACACTTTCTTGATTGATATTTTCAGGGGTATCCGCTGGGTTGTGATAGTAGCTAAAGCCATCTATGAAAGCATGATTGATTCCATTGATGCCCGCCTTTTTAAAAAAGGTAAAATCTGTATCGTTTGGCAAATTCTTGTAGATTTCAAATGACATAGAATTAGCCATCGGACGAGTGGCGACCTTTTTTACTTGACTTACTAGCCAAGCATTGCCTTCTGACCATTCAAATGAGAGGCTACTTCCACTATTACCGCGTGCTTCATAGTTTAGTAATACACCAATCTGGGATACATCTTTTTGTTCTGTAAAGGCCTTAGCGCCCATCAATCCTTTCTCTTCTCCATCAGTGACAAGAAAAATAATATCATTTTCATGTTGTTTTTGCTTTAGCGTTTTTGCAATCTCGAGCATACAAGCCACCGAGTGTACGTCATCCGCCGCACCAGTAGAACCCAAAACACTATCATAGTGACCTACAACCATAACCGCCTTTCCATTTGATTTGCCTTTTATTGTAGCGATGATATTTTCAGTTCTCCCAATTCGGATTTGATTATCTCCTCTTTTTCGTGTAGAGCGTCCAATGAACATCTCTGTAGGAATTCCCAATTTAGTAAATTCATCAAGGATATAATTCTTCACTTTTCTATTCGCTTCAGTGCCCATAGGGTGTCGTTCACTAGCCATTATCTCTAAATGCTTCATGGCGCTTTTGGCAGAGAAACCGTCGATGCTTGGGGCTTGTACAGCTATCGGGTCAACTTGCTTGATGGTAAATACACTAAACAGAATTATCCAGAGAATAGGTAGGTATTTGGTCATGCTGAGGTGATTTTGAGCACTTAAGATAGCAAATTGTTTTGTACCAAGACCAAAACACATTAATAGTAAATCATGCAGACTAATGTGTAGAAACTATGACTGGTATAACCTCTGAATCTTTAGTACTTCATGTACCTTTCATGTATGTGCATTACTAAAGTCAACCACTCTCTTCTTAAGCTAAAATAATTGTAATCCTCTTTTTCCACTAATTTATTGCTCTAACTAAGTTTGTTCCAGCCACTCTAATATTATATTAGAGACTTTTTCATGATTAGTATCTAGCATTACATCATGTGCAAGATCTTTTATGATGACCAATTCCGCGTCGTATTGTTTAGCCGTTTTTTCATTATCACTAATGGAAAAAATGGTATCGTTTTCTGCACCAATAACCAAAACAGGGATACGAGATTTTTCTGTGACTTTTACTCTTGGTAGTAGCATGCCCAAAAATGCTTTGAAAGATTCGGAGCACATCTTAAGAGTATACTCTGCCAATTCTTTTTTGGGTAAGGAGTTACTAAAGAAAGCATCTTTACTTTTTTCTTCTGAATTCACTAGGCCATATAAGTTAAGCCCAAATAAACTGGGGTAAAAGTATGGCTTACGTGCAAATTTTAATGTGGTATTGATCACACCATAAGGAGGAACAGAGGCAAGGAAAATGGCCTTTTTACATTCTCCTTTTTCTAAGTATTTCTGTAGAATTAACCCACCCATCGAATGAGCAACTATGATCGGATCTTTATTCAACTTAGAAACTTCTTTGTTTAAGGCATTGACGTAATCACTAATAGAGTACTTATTTATACCTTTTATTTTGCCACTGGAACTATGACCGGGCAGATCGAAGGTTACTACCTTGTAACCATGATTGGTAAATTCTTCACGAAAATATTTATCCCAGCACCATTTTCCATGCCAGGCACCATGAACAAAGAGGATTGTTTCTTTTTGATTTGACATAAATGAGAATTGGTTCTAGAAGTAACAAGACCTACAATATTCCTTGTTTTAAAATGAAGATACCCATAAAAGTGAATATTTCCACGAAAAGTAAGTACATTCAGATTGAGGATATTTTTCTTACACATATGAGTGTTTGAAATCTGGTAACTATGAATTAATAGGTATTTGAATACATCTTGAATGGGGTTAATAGAGGTGTCCCATTATTAATCAAAAAAATAATAGCATAAAATGAAAGCAATGCTTTGCAAAGAATTAGGCCATCCATCTAAGATGGTCTTAGAAGAAGTCCCTTCTCCAATACCGGGCAAGAAAGAAGTATTAGTTACTGTAAAGGCTTGCAGTGTAAATTTTCCTGACACTTTAATGGTGCAAGGCTTATACCAATTCAAGCCTCCAATGCCTTTTTCACCTGGTTGCGATATCGCTGGCATAGTCAAAGCAGTAGGAAATGAAGTTAAAAGTGTTAAAGCTGGGGATGAAGTTTTTGGGATTTGTCAATATGGTGGTTTTGCAGAAGAAGCACTAGTACCGGTTAGTTTTGTATTTCCAAAAATGCCGACTATGGACTTTAAGATTGCAGCATCTTTTATGATGGCCTATGGTACTTCATACCATGCCTTGAAGGATCGAGCCCATCTAAAAGAAGGAGAGACTTTAGTTGTATTAGGCGCATCAGGAGGTGTCGGTATAGCAGCAGTCGAGTTAGGCAAACTGATGGGAGCAAGAGTAATAGCTGCGGCATCTACAGATACAAAATTAGACCTGTGTAAGAGGTATGGTGCTGATGAGACCATTAATTACACAACCGAAGATTTAAAGAAGCGGATAAAAGAACTCACTGATGGTAATGGTGCTGATGTTGTCTATGACCCAGTAGGTGGGGATTATACGGAAGCTGCTCTTAGAGCGATTGCCTGGCAAGGTCGATTTCTAATCGTAGGATTTCCAGCTGGTATTGCAAAAATTCCAATGAACTTACCACTGCTAAAAGGATGTCAAATCTGCGGTGTCTTTTATGGAAGTTTCGCTTCGAAGAATCCAAAGCACAATATGAAAAATACTATGGAGCTAATCCAATGGTACAATGAAGGAAAATTGAAACCATACATCCACGAAGTGTACTCTTTGGAAGATTCTCAACAAGCCTTTATTGAGATGATGGAAAGAAAAAGTTTAGGAAAGATTATCATTGAACCCTAATCTTATATTTGGGCACCTCTATTAACCCCATTCAAGATGTAAACAAAAATTGTAAATTTTTTAT
>CAYWOZ010000072.1:0-15187 GCA_964458675.1 uncultured Saprospiraceae bacterium | reverse complement strand
CTAAAAAATAACTTTCAAAAGCTTCATCTGCTCTATCGATTTCATCTATAAGTAATACGATTGACTCTTCTGCAATGATGGAATTTAATAGGGGTCTTTTGAGTAGAAAATCATCAGAAAAAATAGTCTTTTCTTTCTCAGAAATAGATTGCTTTTCTTGCTCACTCATTTTTAGGTAAAGCAACTGACGAGGATAATTCCATTCGTAAATGGCTTGGTTGGCATCCATGCCTTCATAACATTGTAGCCTAATTAGATTTGTCTTTAGGGCTTTGCTCATCACCTTGGCTATTTCTGTTTTTCCTACTCCTGCAGGACCTTCTATCAAGAGCGGTTTTTTGAGTAGCATAGATAAATGAATAGACACGGCTACTGCTTGATCAGCAATATATCCTTGCTCATTCAATAATTTGTTGATGTGCTCTACGGATTGAATTTTGGCCATAGTTTAAAGATAAAAAAAGAAGTCCAACAACAAACGTCGCTGGACTTCTGAGTTATTTGTTAAATGTGTTTTACGCCAATTGGTTCAAAGCTCTCTTGGCTACTACTTGAGCTAAGTGTGTGCGGTATTTTTCAGAAGCGTAATGATCACTCATGACCGTGACACCATCTGTGAGCTCTGCTATAGCTGCAGCAATATTCGCTTCATTCAGTTCCTTGCCCTTCAAAGCATTTTCTGTCTTCATGGCACGATAAGCATACTCTCCTACGCCAGTCACTCCAATACGAATAGTGTCTATTGTTTTGCCTGACATTTCAGCAGCGACGGCTACTCCTGCAAGGGCAAATCGAGAAGCAGGTTGCTTAAATTTCATGTATACGGATTTGGTGTTGAAAGCTGTTTTGGGAACGCTTATACCCGTAATAATTTCTCCATCTTCTAGAGCTGTTTCGAAAAAACCTTTGAAAAATTGATCAATGTCAACTGTTCTCTTGCCTCCCTTTCCTTGGATATTAATGTTTGCGTCAGAAGCCAATAAAACAGCAGGCCAATCCGCTGCAGGGTCTGCATGAGCCATGCTTCCACCGATGGTTCCTTTATTCCTAACCTGGATGTCACCGATAGATTTAGCAGCTTGAGGCATCATTGGACAATGTTCAGCTAAGTCTGCATTATTAGCTATTTCTGCATGGGTAGTTCCTGCTCCGATGGTGACGGATTTGTCATTATTTTTAATCCCTTGGATGCTTTCGATTTTAGATATATCCACTAAAGTGCTGGGGGCATTTAGTCTTAACTTAAGTGCTGGAATCAAACTATGGCCTCCACCTAGAACCTGCGCTTCATCGTCTAGCATCGTGATGGCTTCATCTATAGAGCTAGCTTGTTTATATTCAAATGATATTGGTATCATGTTATATTTTTAAGTTTTTAAATAATAATAGGACTGATTATTCAGCCTTATTTTAGCCTTGCATAGCAGTCCAAACTCTTTCGGGAGTCATAGGCATCGGAATATCTTTGACCTTATGTCCTCCTTTCCAAAGCGCATCAATCACTGCATTCACCACTGCTGGAGTAGAGCCAATACAGCCTGCTTCTCCTGCTCCTTTCACTCCTAATGGATTATGAGGACAAGGGGTAACTGTTCTATCTATTTCAAAGCTTGGTAAGTCATCCGCACGTGGCATACAATAGTCCATATAGCTACCATTAATCAACTGGCCGTCTTCATCGTAGATAGCTCCTTCGTGCAATGCTTGTCCGATACCCTGCGCTAGACCTCCATGAATCTGACCATCTACAATCATTGGGTTGATTACGTTTCCTACATCATCTACAGCAATGAATCTCTTGAGTTTTGTATGACCCGTTTCTTTATCAATTTCCACTATAGCAACGTGCGCTCCAAAGGGATAAGTAAAGTTTGTAGGGTCATAAAAGCTACTAAAGTCAAGGCCTGGCTCTAAGCCTTCTGGATAGTTATGAGGAACATAAGAAGTAAGAGAAACGTCTCCAAAACCAACGGATTTGTCCGTTCCTTTCACGGTCCACTTACCATCCGCGTAGTCCAAATCATTGGGAGAAGCCTCCAAAAGGTGGGCTGCAATTTTTGCCCCTTTCTCTAATACTTTTTCTACTGATTTTACAATCGCAGATCCTCCTACTGCTAAACTTCTAGATCCGTACGTTCCCATACCGAAAGCAACTCTATCGGAATCTCCATGGATAATTTCTACGTCTTCGAGGGCGATTCCTAACTTGTCAGCTACCACCTGAGCAAAGGTGGTTTCGTGTCCTTGACCGTGCGAGTGAGAGCCTGTATAAACACTAACCTTACCGGTTGGCTGTACGGTCACTTGTGCGGATTCGAATAGTCCTGCCCTTGCTCCTAAAGCGCCTACTACTGCAGAAGGTGCAATACCACATGCCTCTATATAAGTTGAAAATCCAATTCCTAATAGCTTGCCATTAGACAGTGAAGCTTGCTCTTTACGGAAGGCTTCGTAGCCTACCATTTCGAGAGCACGGTTGAGTACGGGCGGGTAGTTTCCACTATCATATTGCAGCGCTACTTGGGTTTGATACCCTTCTTGTTTGACTCCATCAAATGCGGGGATAAAGTTTTTGAGTCTTAATTCTGCAGGATCCATATCCATTTCAAGAGCGGCTAAATCCATCAATCTTTCAAGAAGATAAGTAGCTTCTGGACGACCTGCTCCACGGTAGGCATCCACAGCGTTGGTATGGGTGAATGTACCCACTACGTCTACATTTATTTTTGGTGTAGTGTATAATCCCTGCATCAATGTCCCGTGCAAATAAGTAGGAACGGCAGGTGCAAAAGTGGAGAGATAGGCACCTAGATTAGCATAAGTATTTGCCTGTAGGGCTACAATTTTGCCATCAGCATCAAATCCCATTTTAGCATGTGAGACATGGTCACGTCCATGAGCATCTGTAATAAATGCTTCACTTCTGTCTGCAGTCCACTTAATGGGGCGGCCTACTATTTTGGAAAAATAAGCGACCAATGCTTCTTCGGCATAATGGAAAATCTTACTCCCAAATCCTCCTCCTACATCTGGACCGACTACTCTTACTTTGTGTTCTGGTAATCCAAGAACAAAGGCACACATTAATAGTCTGATAAGGTGTGGATTTTGAGTAGAGGTATATAATGTATATCGTTCATGCGCAGTGTCATAGTGTCCAATGGCAGCTCTAGGCTCAATGGCATTGGGTACGACTCGTTGATTTGCGAATTCTAATTCAGTAACGTGTGCAGCACCAGCTAGTGCTTCTGCTACTTCTGATTTTGGATTTCCTAATTCCCAATCAAAGCATATATTACTAGGGACGTCTGCGTGTACTAAAGGAGCCCCAGCTTGAGCTGCGGCTTTGGGGTCCGTTACTGCATCGTGGATATCATAATCGACATCTATCAAGTCTGCAGCATCTTTTGCAATGGCTTTTGTCTCAGCGATTACCAGTGCTACACCGTCCCCAACATGGCGTACTTTTTTTCTTACTAAAAGTGGGTGAGGAGGTTCCTTCATAGTCTCTCCATCTTTGAAATTCACTTGCCATCCACAAGGGACTCCGGCAATAGATTCAGGAATATCGGATCCTGTATATATTGCAACTACTCCTTCAAGTGCCTTGGCCTCTTTAAGGTCGATACCTTTTATGGTGGCGTGTGCGTATGGGCTTCTCAAGATGTAGGCATGGGTCATGCCGACTAGTTTTATGTCGTCAGTATATTTTCCCTGACCAGTAATAAAACGCTTGTCTTCTAAACGTTTTATTGATTTTCCTATATATTTTGACATTTTAGATTGAATTTAAGTTTGTGAATAAGAGTGCTGTTTAAGCAGTTGCTGGGCTCATGTTTTTAGCCGCATGCTGAATTGATTTCACGATATTGTGATATCCGGTGCACCTGCAGAAATTGCCTTCCAAGGCGTGTCGAATTTCTTCTTCGCTTGGATTAGGATTACTCTTTAATAAATCTGTAGCTGTCATCATCATGCCGGGTGTGCAAAAGCCACATTGTAATCCATGTTCTTCCTTAAATCCTGCTTGAATAGGGTGAAGTTCTCCATTGGTGGATAATCCTTCTACAGTGGTGATTTCGCTGCCATTTGCTTGGACCGCCAACATAGTGCAAGACTTGACTGCCTTGCCATCTACATGAATAGTACAAGCACCACAGCTACTTGTGTCGCAACCGATGTGCGTTCCCGTCAGGGATAAATGTTCTCTCAAAAAGTCAACCAAAAGCGTGCGGGCTTCTACATCAGCCGTTCTTTGCGTTCCGTTGACCATTACAGAAATCTTGTTTGCCATGTTAGTTATTTTTTAATTATAGTAAATTTTGATTTTTATTATTTTTAATTGTTCTTTCTCTTTTCTAAGTTAGGGTTTGCTGTTCTTCAATATGTTCTTCTAGTGAAGCAAATACTTCTTTGGTAATGGTATTGGCTACCGCTGAAAGTACCCTTTGGCCTGTACGCGCAATGATGCCAGAGAGCTTGGCCTTGCCATCAAAGCTTAACTTGGAGTGGCGGTCTCCTTCGTCATCTAATTTCATTTCAACTCTTGCGTGTGCGTTCCCAATTTTGCTGAGTTGCTCCATCTCGATGGCAAATGAAGCAGGCTCATTTTTGTCCAGCACTTTGAGTTTGCCTTTGAAAGAACCTTTAACGGGACCGATTTTTATTTTGGAAATAGTACGGTAACTATCAGTATCTAATGTCTCAAGATCAGAAACACCAGGAGTGATTTTGGCCAAGACTTCTGGGTCCATAAGATACTGCCAAAGTTGTTCTTTTGTAACCTTGAAAATGTGTTCACCTTGTACGTTCATGAAGTTTTTTTGGTTTTTCTTAGGTTTCTGATGATTAGAAAATGAGTAATCAGAATACCTGTTTCGAATGTGTCACATAATAATTAATAAATTCCACTTTTTAGCAATATTGCAAAATTAAATTTTGGATATGTAAGACCAAGGACGGATAAGATGGCTTTGGTAGATTTGGTGAGAATATTATTAGCTGTTTACTTCAATATTTTTCGCATGAGGGATCATAAGGGCTGATGCCATAGCATCAGGTGCGCAGTCCTGACGTTTTTCAGTCAGGACAAGTACGGGAGCGAACGCGCACCCCTGACGAGCCCGACCCGAAACGAAATGAGCTTTCGCTTTTTTGCGAAAGGGAATGAAGGGTAGGGGCATGCCCGAGAAAAAAGGTAAAAGAGACTAGAAATTAAATGTTAGTATTGTGCTGTAATCTTTGGATAAAACCTTGACTGTTATCACACCTCACACCTTATTAATATGACTGATTTATGCCTCGACAGGTGTGTCTCAGTTCTCTCATTATTTTGATCCACTGGGTCAAAATTGCTGCGCATCATTCGGTCAGCTCATCCCTCCTTCAAAATATCCTTCACCTTGTCCTTGCGCTGTAGGATTTGGGCATCTGCATCCTTGATGTCGACCTCTAGGGTGTAGACGATGCGTTTTACTTTAGCTTGTGTGTTGATGACGCTGTTCATGGAAGTGGCTATCTTGCGCTGCACGACCCAATCCGAAATGAGGTTGTCAAAAAATACGTTGAGGAAAGAATTGAAGCCGTCTAGATTGAAGCTGAGATCAAAATTTTGTTGGCCATGAATGTCTGCGAGTTCACGGTGGAATACGCGGAGAAGGTGCTGTATCTGATGCGATATTTTTTTGGCTTTATCGATGGAGGCGGCCTTGATTATGCTGTTCATACTATTGCCCCTGCGGCGAGTCTGCCAAGACCCCCAGTCATGAGCGCTTTTGAGATGTCCGACCACCTCATCCATCATGTGAATGACGCTATTGCCCACCTCAGCGGCTTCGAGACACTCTTTGCGGATGTAGTAGTACTTGTTGATTTCAGATTCTATACCAGATATTTTTTTACCAATGGCGCTGCCATTGAGCATAAGTTCCTTTTTGCGAATTGCTAATTGTTTATTTATCTGCTGGCTAACATCGCTAGAGTTGGCTACCTTCTCTTGTAAGATATCTACTTCGAATTCGAGGATATCGAGGGTCTTTTTGTATTCTTCAAACTTCATAAAAGCATGCAGATATTCTTGGCGTTCCTTTTCGAGCTGGGCTTCTTTGTCGCCGAGCACTTTACGAAATACACTCTTGAGGCTCATTTTTTCTAGCTCTTCTACATCGGAATGTTCACTAAGCATTTTTGACTCTAGTCTGCTGAGTTCTTGCTTTTTGATAGCCAAGTCGTCCAAAGTAATTTGGAGTCGCTTTGAGGCGAGTTCATTTGACTTTTGTATCTCTATGAGTTCCTTGATGCTTTGCATATATTGTTTGTCTTGAAATATGTCAAAATCAGCTTTGCCTTGAATCGTGTGGAAGCGAAATCGACATAAAAGTGTATTTTACACTCTAAATTAAGGTATTTTTTTAAATGTAAACATGGATAGTAATAAACCTGTATGGGGCTTTGATTTAGGAGGTACCAAGATAGAAGGTGTTATTCTCGAAAGTTCTGCAAATATGAATGTAATAGCACGAACGCGTATCCCAACTGAGGGGGGCCAAGGCTATACACATGTGATTGGGCAGATAAAGTCTCTTGTCGATCAAATGAGCACAAAGACGGGAGTCGTACCTGAATCTATAGGAATAGGTACTCCAGGGGTGCTCGATCCTGATACGCTGACTATGAAAAATTGCAACTCTACTTCTCTTAATGGGAAGCCACTAAAAAAAGATTTGGAAGAATTGCTCGGGATGCCTGTGCGTATGGCGAATGATGCGAATTGTTTTGCTGTGGCGGAGGCATGTCTTGGAGCGGTGAAAGAGGAGGTCCCTTCTGCTAAAGTAGTCTTTGGGGTAATTATGGGAACAGGAGTAGGCGCCGGGGTAGTTATCAATGGCAAAGCGCTATATGGAAGACATGGCATAGCAGGAGAGTGGGGGCATAATTTTTTGGATGCCTCTGGTGGACAATGTTACTGTGGACTTAGCGGTTGTGTAGAAACTATACTCAGTGGACCGTCGCTGCAACGATATTACACTAGCTTAACTAGAGAAAAAAAAGAGATGCAAGAAATCGTACGATTGGCCAAACAAGGAAGTGATGAAGCAGCCACGAAAACGATGCAGCGTATGATTACCTTTTTTGGTAAAGGCATGGCTAATGTGATAAACATTTTAGATCCAGACGCCATTGTATTAGGAGGTGGTCTAGGCAATATTGACCTACTATATACGGAAGGTGTCAAGGAGGTGGAAAAATATTTGTTTAACCACGTCTTGCGAACTTCTTTTTTAAAACCTAAATTGGGCGACAGTGCTGGTGTGTTTGGCGCCGCCTTATTATAATTATATGATTCGTACTTCGACTTTGACATACCGCTATACAGGAGGCAATGATATTTCGTTTCCAGATATTGAAATAGAGCAAGGTGCTCACTATCTTATATTGGGTACCTCTGGTTCTGGTAAGACGACGCTGCTGCATTTATTGAGTGGCTTGCTCCTGCCTAAGAAGGGGAGTGTGCAGATACACGATACGGAAATTAGTAAAATGAGTGGATCAAAGCTAGATACTTTTCGAGGTAAGCATATTGGAGTGGTATTTCAAGTGCCACACTTTATTGCTGCTTTGACGGTTTCTGAAAATTTGCAATTGGCTCAAAAGCTACCAGGAAATGCTGTAGATAAAAAACGAATCGAAGCGGTGCTTACTCAGCTAAATCTCTCTCATAAAATTAACGCACTACCCAACAATTTGAGTCAAGGAGAGAAGCAGCGTGTATCTATCGCACGCGCAATTATCAACAAGCCTGCTGTTATATTTGCAGATGAACCTACAGCGGCGCTCGATGATGCAAATACAAAAGAAGTGACACGACTTCTCAAAGAAACGGCTGCAGAAAGCAACGCAACTTTAGTCATAGTGACCCATGATAATAGATTGAAAACCGAATTTGAAAGAAAAATTATTTTAGATAAAATATGAATTTAGTCAAACTAGCTTGGAAAAATTTGAGAAGCAAACCGCTGAGCATGTTGCTCAACCTATTGCTGTTTGGGCTAGGTGTTGGGCTAGTGGTATTTCTATTATTAATCAATCATCAGGTCAATCAAAATTTTGAAAAAAACCTCGCAGGCATAGACCTGGTAGTGGGAGCCAAAGGTTCCCCCATGCAGATGATTCTTTGCAATATGTATCATATCGATGCGCCTACTGGAAATATACCTGTCAGTGGAGTGAAGCCTTTTTTCAATGCAAGGCACCCAGTAGTAAAACAAGCAATACCTCTTTCTTTAGGAGACAGTTATAAGGGCTATAGAATAGTGGGTACAGACACAAGTTTTTGCGCATTGTATGATGCTAAGATAGCAAAGGGACGGATGTGGCGACAAGACTATGAAGTCGTCGTCGGCTCATTGGTTGCGGACCGCGCACACCTGCATCTTGGAGACAAGTTTTTTAGTTCACATGGATTGGCCGATGATGGCATCAACATTCATGACCATGGCGATAAGTTTCGAGTTGTGGGAATTTTGGAATCCAACCAGACGGTTGCAGACCAACTCATCCTTTGCAATACACCAACCATCTGGTCCGTGCATAACCATGAAGAGCACGAGCATGAAGAGCATGATGACGAAGAACATGCTGCGCATTCGGAAGATGAGCATGATGGCCACGACCATTCGGGCCATGACCATGATCACGACCATGTGGACGCAGTTATCGAAGAGGTGGCTGCAGCACCATTCAATCTTTTAGATCATCCAGAGCAATCTATCACTTCTTTATTGGTTAAGTTTCGTAACCGAGGCATACAGTCCCTCAATTTTCCGCGCGCCATCAATGAGCAAACAGACATGATGGCAGCACAGCCAGCTTGGCAAATCAATAGAGTGAGAGATATGATGGGTTCTGGTACGGATATGCTCCGACTCTTAGCGGCGGCGATTATTTTTGTGAGTGCGATCAGTTTATTTATTTCTCTTTTTTCTTCTCTACGCGGACGTAAATATGAGTTGGCTATCCTCCGTGTGATGGGTGGGACTCGAAGTACTTTGTTTGCTTTGATTATTATCGAGGGCTTGATATTGGCTGTATTAGGATATCTGCTTGGGATTGCATTAGGTCATTTTGGTGTTGCGATTCTAGGAGGCAATTTAGAGGAGTCATATAAGTATAGTTTCTCTCCTTGGATTTGGCTCAAGGAAGAATATTTTATTTTAGTGGTCTTGCTTGTATTGGGTTTTGTGGCTTCTTTGATTCCAGCGATTAAGGCGTCGAATACTGCGATTTCGGAGACTTTGTCGGAATAGTGTTTCGAATGAAAATTCGAAAAGTTATGAATGATAAACTTCTGTTTTGTCAAGGAAGGAGAAAAGATACTTTTACATTTTTCATTTATTATTTTTCGGTTTTGCATTTTTTTGCCTGCCTGCAAAATGTCAATTATTGCTGGGGGCCATCATGTGACTTTGCCCTTCGCTAGGGCGCAAAGCATTGCGCCCCTACGGCAATCGCACGTTGCAGCCCACGGCCACCCGCGTCACATGACCAGGCTATGCGATGGTATCCGTGCCTGCCTACGTTCATGGCTAGGCTGTGCACCCACTCGTTCCTCGTGGCATCTTCTATCCTTTGTCCAAAAAATCTTGGCTGCTAATTATGCAGTTTTGTGTGTTTATGGTGGATTCTTTCTTTTGGTCGAATCTAATACGCTCCTGCGCCACCTCATTTCGACCCTTTACGGATTTTTTTATTGTTATCTTTCTTTTTAATTAAACCTTTTCATTTTTCGTGCATCATTATTAATAGAAAAGATTAACGACGCCCTTATACTAGATGATATCTAAAGAAGACCAACGACTTATTGATCTAAGTGTGACCGGAAATCGGTTGGCTCAAGGAAATATATATCGCAAATATATAAAGGCTATGTATCATATTGCGATTCGTATGGTAGCTGAAAAAGAACTGGCTAGGGATTTGACGCAAGATGCTTTTGTAAAAGTTTTTGAAAAATTAGATGGCTTCAATAGAACATCCACTTTAGGGGCTTGGATAAAAAGAATTACAATAAATACTTGTTTGGATCATCTTAGAAGAGCGGGGTTTTTGAGGATGGATGAGTTAGAGGAGTCTATCTTAGACATAGCTAGTGAAGAAGATGAACGAATAGAAGAGGTTGATATCTCCGCAGTTCATGAAGCCATAAAATCTTTACCTACAGGATGTAGAACAGTGATGAATTTATACCTGCTAGAAGGGTATCGTCATTCTGAAATTGCAGAAATATTAGAGATATCAATGTCTACTTCAAAGACGCACTATAGAAGAGGAAAATTACTATTAAGAGAAAAATTAAAAACAGTCTACTATAATGAAGATTGATTTAGAAAAACATATAAGAAATCACCGAGATGATTTAGATTTCATAGAAGAGCTGGACGTAGATCAGATGTGGAAGGATTTCAATGCGAAAAATAAACCTAGCACTAAGAAAAGATTTAAGGTTTATTTGATCGCAGCAGTTGCCCTGGTTTTGGTTGGAGTGGTTTCTATATTATATCAGACTGGTCAGCTTCACAATGATGATGTCATTTACAACAAATTGTCTCAGACAAATCCAAGTCTAGCGAAAGAACAAGAAGATTTGGTGAAGTTGATTTCTAATCAAGGAGAGATAATAAATCAAAAGGGAATTGATGAAACGCAGTTTCCTGAACTATTTAGAGAGTTACACATTTTGGATAGTCTACAACTGGAAGCTATGCAGGATATTGACAACTACCAAGATAGAAAAAATCTTTGGATAACATTATTAAGAAATTATAAAGGTAAAGCGCGGGTACTTGAATTAATGATTTATGAATTTGATAAACAAGAAAATGAAAATAATTATGAAAATTCTATTCAAATATAATATCATATTAGTTTTGCTATTCGGACTTGTACCATTTTTAGCAAATGCTAAAAAAGTAAAGCATAAACAAAACAGAAATATCACTAAGTCATTTTTGGTTGACGGAGAGAGCGAAGTTGTTTTTAGCCATCGACGAGGAGAACTAACTGTTATACATGTCGATGAAAATGAAGCAAGAGTTGAGGCCACAGTGACGGTCATAGGAGAAGATGCCAATGATGTGCAGAATATAATAGACGCTATAGAAATTGATATTGATAACATAGGCAATAAGACAGACATCAATACAGCAGATATTGTAAAATATTGGAGTACATCAAACAATTTTTTTTGGTCTAGGCATAAACTAGTTTTGAAAAGTGGTATAGAGATTACTTCTAAAGTAGAGCAGATTACGATTGACGCCACCTTGTATCTTCCTAAAGTTAAGGCTGTTTCTTTAAGCTCTCGATATGATGATATTTTAATTAAGTCATGCCGAGCAGATAAGCTAAATGTAAATATTCGATCTGGAGAACTCAAAACTGGTCAGATAGCTTCTGATACTTATGTGAAAGTGAAATATGGAAAACTGGACATGCAGCAATTAGGCGACTTCATTTTGGATGCACATGATTCCAAAGGTAGTGTTGGCAATGTAAAGCATCTAACCTTGATGGATAAGTATTCAGAATTCACGTTTGGTAATGTAAGTTCTTTAAAAGCAGACTTACATGATAGTGATATATTTATGGGCAATGTGGCTGGTAATGCAATGATTGAAGACAAGTATTCTGATATTAAGTTGGGCAATATGAAAAACGGTGACTGGCAGTTACATGATAGTGATATCACTATTGAAAATGCTGATTACTTAAGGATTAGAACAAAGTATACAAATTTTAAAATGAAAGATGTAGCTTCCATTTCCTTAAATGCCCATGATGATGATTTTAACATCGACAAAGTAGGCGAATTTGAAATCGCAGATTCTAAGTATTCAGATTACGATATCGGTGAAGTAAGTAAGAATATGGATATCGCTTCTTCTCATGACGATGACTTTAGAGTGGATAGGTCTGGGACAGAATTTTGCGAGCTAGATTTTAATGGAAAGTATACCGATTTGACATTGCCCTTGCCATCAAATATCGGCTATAAAATATCTGGAAATATGAAGTATGGTGATTTTAAATATCCTAAAGATGGATTAAAGGAAACACGATTCATTAAAGATAATGATAGTCTAGAGATTGAAGCTGAGGCGGCGGATGGCGGAGACGTTTTAGATATTAGTATCGAAGCACATGATTGCAAAATTAACTTAGAAAATTAAAGTACACTTCTAAATAAAAAGAATAATTATTTATTAATCTGTTGGAGAATTTTATCAACCTACAAAAGACTTGATAATGAAGTATTTATTTATATTAATTACATTTCTATTTTTTAGCCTTAGCATGTTTGCTCAGTCCACGGTGAAAATTCCGGCAGGCGAATCCATAGTATTAGATTACCCTGAATTTGCATATTGTTATGCACATCTCAAAAATAAAGGCACTCAGAATGTCGAAGTTTCTGTTATTGATAAAAAATCTGATGAACGACTCCGAAGCTTCGGCTTAAATAAGTGGGCTAATGAAAAAATTATAGTAGAATCTACAAGTAATTTAATTCTAAGGAATACTAATAAAAAACTCACCACTGTCAGAGTGGATGTGAAACCTACTGCCAAGCCTAAGATTCTGGCGGCTAATACTAGGGTCGAATTCTCGCTTCAAAATAGCAGTGCAAAATCTATCCCCTTGATTATTCCCACGGTTATGAATCCAAATCTTTCACCGTTTTCTAAGAGTGGGGTAACGCTCAAGATAGGGCAAGAGGTCTTGTTTAAAGCAAAGGGTAAAAAAAGGATATTGCTGGTAGTAGACGATAGTATAAAGGATGGAGATGTGATAGATGTTGCTAAGTTGCTGCCATCGAGGAAGAGAGAATTGGGTATAAAATAGATTTTCTTAAACCTATATTCTTAAAAAATCAAAAACGGCTCCTAGATACTAGGGGCTTTTTTTGTAGTGCAATAGATTATCATTCTCTCCCATTAATCTGATTTTTGGGATATATTTTTTGTTATTTTGGATTATGTGCACAGTAAGGTTTGAGAACTATAGAGATGTTTACTATTCCACCTAAAAATTCTAAGTCTTCACCTTTGTTCTCAATAATTTGATTAACTTAAAGTGTACCTTTTTTGAAAAACACTTTAGATATGAAAATCCAACACGTTTTATTTGCATTCTTGTTCGCGTCTTTGTTCATTGTTACTCACAATTTGAACGCTCAAGAGGATATTCTTAAAGAGCTAGAAGACATAGCAATAGTGGATCAAAAAGTAATGATGCCTATGCGAGATGGTATACGTTTGGCTACAGATATTTATCGCCCTAAGACAGATACAAAAGTGCCTATCATTTTTTCTCGTACACCCTACAATTTTAATTCTTGGGGAGATGGAGAACAAAAATTAAGAACAGCTAAAAAAGCATTAGAGACAGTTAAGAAAGGATATGCCTATGTGGTGCAAAATGAAAGGGGGCGATATTTCTCAGAAGGAGAATGGGATATTTTAGGGGTTCCCTTGACCGATGGTTATGATGCTTTTTCCTGGATGAAAGATCAGCCTTGGTCAAATGGAAAGATAGGGACACTTGGCTGCTCCTCGACTGCAGAATGGCAAATGGCTGTAGCTGCCCTAGACCATCCGTCGCATGCAGCGATGGTACCTCAAGGCTATGGGGCAGGAGTAGGTAGAATAGGAGATATCAATGAACAGGGTAATTGGTTTAGAGGAGGCGCAGAACAAATGTTATTCTTTTCATGGTTATATAGTGTAGAGCATGATAAGTTCAAACCACGTATCCCGGCAGGCGCTTCTCAAGAGGACTTGATTAGAATTTCTAGATTCTATGATTTAGCTCCTGAAAACCCTAAAGTGGATATGGCAGAGGCATTAAAGCACTTACCCATTCAAGATATCCTTAAAAACATCAATGGAAAGCACGAGATATTTGATAAAATGATAACGCGTAAGCCAAATGATGAAGCTTGGTTTAAAGGTGGGATTTATCATGATGATATGGAGATTGGAGTTCCAAGTTTTTGGTTTGCTTCTTGGTACGATGTTTCTATCACGCCTAATCTTGCCTTATTCAATCATGTAAGAGAGAACACAAAAGATGCTTCCATTAGAGATAATCAATATTTAGTAATTGCACCAACGCTTCATTGTCGATATACGAGAGCTACGGAGAATACCATTGTGGGCGAACGCAATATCGGTGACGCAAGACTCAACTACGACGAACAAATAAGTGCTTGGTTTGATATGTGGCTGAAGGGCGAACAAAATGATTTTAAAGCAAAGACACCGCGTGTACAATATTACACTATGGGTAGCAATAAGTGGCAGTCTTCCGAAACTTGGCCTCCAGCAAATGCGACGATGGTAAGCTACTTTTTAGATAGCAATGGAAGTGCCAACAGCGCTGCTGGGGATGGGAGCTTGTCAACTACCAAAGCGAAAATGGATAAACCAGATAGCTTCACCTACGACCCGATGAATCCAGTTCCTTCCTATGGTGGTAATGTTTGTTGTACAGGAAATGCCATTAATGGAGGTTCCTATGATCAACAGGAAATGGAAACTAGAGAAGATATCTTAGTATACACTACAGATGTCTTAGAAGAAGGTCTAGAAATTTCTGGGTTTATTGAATCGACTTTGTATGTATCATCAGATGTTAAAGACACAGATTTTACCATTAAGTTGATTGATGTGTATCCCGATGGAAAAGCATATAATTTGGATGAAACGATACAACGAGTGAGATATCGAGAGGGTTATGATAAGGAAGTTTTTATGGGAAAAGGGGAAGTGTACAAAGTGGATTTAACTCCGATGTCTACCAGTAATTATTTTGCAAAAGGACATCGTATTAGAATAGAAATCTCAAGTAGTAATTTTCCTCGTTTTGCTAGAAATTTGAATACGGGGGGGAATAATTATGATGAATCTGTTGGGGTTATTGCTACGAATAAGATTCATCATTCTTCGGAATATCCTTCAGTGATTAAGTTGCCTGTAGTTCAGCAGGCAGTTAATCGATAAGAATTAAAAGAACATAAATATGGAAGGAGATAAGAATAAATATCAATTTTATATTTATTCTTATTTCACTGCCTCAAGCCCCTTCATCGCTAACCTCCTCTTTGGAGCACGTTCCAATACTTTTTCAA
>CAYWOZ010000071.1:0-15342 GCA_964458675.1 uncultured Saprospiraceae bacterium | reverse complement strand
TTACCAGCAGGAAGCTATTCTGTTACAATAATAGATGACGCAAATTGCACTTCCGCTGAGACATTTGTTGTAGGTAATAATTGTGGAACATGTCCAGATATAGTTGCTCAGGATACAATTTTTGTTTCTGCTAATAATCCAAATGACTTGTGTTTACCATTTACTTTCCAAGAATCGCAGAATGTTTACGAAGTGATTTTGGCAGGTACAGGAAATGTAGCTCCAATTGATGGATGTGATATAGATTCTGTGGTTTTCTATACTTATTCTCTTCTTGTAGGGCAAGGGAACAGTGGACCTTACTCTCTGGACAGGTGGACATGTGCTAATGGTGTTCAATATAGTGGAATCTTCCAAGATATGAATGAGCTAGCAGATAGTATGAATGTTTGGGATCCAGCTGGAACATGGTCTAATGACCCTTCTACTTTCACTATAACTGGAGGTGCAGACAATACATTCTATGGAGATATAGAAATTACACATATAGGCACTAATATTCAAGCATTCATAAACCCGAATATTATTGGCATAGCACAAGGACAACTATACGAAGTTCCTAACATGCCTGGATCTTACCAGTATACTATTACTGATATAGTTAATTGTTGTTCAGATGTAGTTGTTGTGGAGGTTTTACCTGCTGCAGGAATAACCCCAGACTTTACAAGTTATTTTACAGAAGTAAATAACCCAGTTTTCTTATGTGTTAATACAACAGAACTGGCTACTACACCAATTAGTTTAGATTTCTGTGAAATGCCAGATAATGGTACAGTAATATTTGATTCTGGAAATGAATGTATGACGTACATTCCTGACCCATCTTATGTAGGTTTGGACTCATTCTGTGTAGTCGTTTGTGATGAATCAGGTATTTGTGATACTACATTTGTGGATGTTACTATTTCTGATCAACCACATACTTTGCTAGATACCATTACATTCACGGTACCTCAGAATACAGGTACAGGATTTCAGTGTACTCCTTGGCAAAAATTCTTCAGTACTGGCTTTGATACATTAATTGTATGTGGAACTCCACA
Source organism: uncultured Saprospiraceae bacterium (assembly GCA_964458675.1). Lineage (GTDB taxonomy): Bacteria > Bacteroidota > Bacteroidia > Chitinophagales > Saprospiraceae > JALZVN01. The sequence goes on along the minus strand of CAYWOZ010000071.1, from coordinate 14,296 downwards.
AAATGGTACATTGATGTCAGATGGAGATAGTGATTGTTTTGAATATATGCCGGATACGGACTATTGTGGAAGAGATTCGATATGTTTGATTACTTGTAGTGATTTGAATGTTTGCGGAACCTTTACCATTTACTTCGATGTGACTTGTGGAGATCCAATGCCTAATCCTGATACAGTATTTGTTTCAGTACTCGTGAATACAATATTAGAAGACGCTTGTGTGCCTTTAGATGAATTAAATGGAAGCTTTGACACATTGTTTTTGTGCGGTGAGGCTACAAATGGAACAGTCGTAACGAATGATACTGATCATTGCGTTGATTATACTCCAGACTTAAATTATATAGGTCCTGATGAGTACTGTGTTGTTGTTTGTGATTCGATATGGTGTGACACTACTTACTTTATAATTGATGTTGTTGGAACTGCTTGCGATTCAATAGTTTCAGATGTATCAAGCATTGAGGCAGAAGCTTGTGATGAAAATGCAGTTTTATGTTTACCTTTTGATATAGTTGAATTATCTGAATACATTGTGACTCTCGACGGCGATCAGTATATGAACGGATTCGTTGGGTGTGATTTTGATACGACATTCTCTTACAATTATTTCACTATACCAGGAGAAGGGCAAAATGGACCATATGTGTTAGATCAATGGATAGTCGATGGACAAGCATTTAATGGCAACTTTGTTGATGTTGCTGATCTCGTAGCATTGATGAATAGTATTGATGCTTCAAGCGTATGGACATTGGATGCAATGAACTTTAGAATTAGAGGAGGAAATCCAAGCACAGATTATGGAGACATGTTTATTACACAACCTTTAACGCAAGGTACAGCGCAATTACAGTTTAATGAGAATTTATCTGCCACTAAAGCTGCAGTCTTATTACCAGTCGGAATGCATGATGTAAGATTAACGCACACCACGGGTTGCCCGATTTATGAGTTTGATGTGACTGTTGCTTGTGAAGAAGTATTTATTGATACTATTCCATATACAATAATGATTAATGATACGCTTGAAGTATGTCCAGATGATTTAGGAATTTTGGATCCTATTACAGGAGTATTTAATAATTGTCCAACGCAGTCAGGTACAGAAGCTGATGTAAGCATTGACCCTAATACTGGATGTATAACAATGATAGGTTTAGTAGTTGGAGATAATGATCAAGCTTGTATTGAGGTTTGTACAGTTGATAGTTGTCAACAGTTTGTATTCCTAATAGACATAGTTCCAGCTTGCGCACCATTATTTAGTACTGATAACTTGCTTATTACTGCGGATGATTGTTCTTTAAGTCAAGAGGTATGTTTAGAAGTGCCATTTGCCGAGGTAAACAATTATGCCATACAGTTAAATGGTAATCCTTATACAGGAACTTTAGGTCCTTGTACTGATGGAACAACCTTAAGTCTAGATGTAGGGTTAAATCAATTGCTATTCACAAATCTCAATACTAATTGTATAGATAGTATTGGAGTTGACGTGGTATGCATAACACCTGATACGATATTAAATCAAATACCAGTATTAAGTCAAGATTCACTTTGTATTAATCTAAGCGAATTAGCGGGAACTCCAATCTTTATCGAAAACTTCTGTGATTCTTCCTCAGGAGAAATGGTTGTGTTTGAAATTGATTCGGTTAATTTCTGCATAAACTACACAGGTATTGAAATTGGTTTAGATACTGCGTGCATTGTGGTGTGCGATGATCTTGGTTCGTGTGATACAACAATTGTAATTGTTGAAGTATTTGATGGTAGTATTCCACCAGTGGCAAGTTCTGATATTGATACCACATTGTTTAATACTGGAACAATTATTAATGTCATGGTAAATGATACTGTTCCTGGAGGAATAGATACTTTGTATGTACTTGATAATCCTTCGAATGGAGGAGCCGTAGTTAATCCAGACTTCACATTGTCTTATGCGCCTGATGATGGTTATTGTGATCCGAATACTCCAGATGAATTTACTTATGTAGTTTGTAATTCGTCTGGTTGTGATACAGCAACAGTGCAAGTATTTGTTTTCTGTGAAGAATTGACATTCTTAACAGGATTTTCTCCAAACGGTGACGGTGTAAACGATACGTACATTATAAGGGACATAGCTAATTTGCCTGACCATACTTTAACCATCTTCAATAGATGGGGTAATCAAGTTTTATTTACTAAAGATTATCAGAACGATTGGGATGGTATTTGGGAGGGACAACCACTACCAGATGGAACATATTTTTATGTGTTCGAAGATGGAAATGGGAATGTGTTTTCAGGATACATTCAGATTCATAGATAAAATATTTTAAGTAAAGATATTTGATTTAAAAGAGTTGCAGTTTTTGATAACTGCAACTCTTTTTTTTATGCAATTCATTTTTTTTAACAAAAGTAAAACATATTAAAAGAATGCTCGTTATTTACAATCATTAGACCTTTTCTTTATGCATAAGAGCATAATTTACAAATAATAACAAATTGCTTATATTTGCGATATATTTTGAAAGAATCTTAAATCTTAAATTTACTTTTTTCTTTCAACATATTTCAACTTCAAAAGAGAAGATGAATACTCAAATGAAATCGATTGGAAAACGTCTCAATGAAAATGATTCATCGACACTTTAAATACATTATAATAAAAAACAAGTGTCGATAAATCATTCATTTTTATAACTCAAAGTTTTTTATAACTAAATTTTTTAAAATGGCTAAATCATCTGCCAAGAAGGCACCAGCTAAGAAAAAAGCTACTGCTAAGAAAAAGGCAACTGCAAAGCGTAAGACTACAGCGAAGCGTAAGACTACTGCTAAAAAGAAAGCACCAGCTAAGAAAAAAGCTACTGCTAAGAAAAAGGCAACTGCAAAGCGTAAGACTACAGCGAAGCGTAAGACTACTGCTAAAAAGAAAGCACCAGCTAAGAAAAAAGCTACTGCTAAAAAGAAGTCAACAGCAAAGCGTAAGGCAACTGCAAAAAAGACAACTGCAAAAAAGGCAACAGCAAAGCGTAAAACAACTGCAAAAAAGGCAACTGCAAAAAAGGCAACTGCAAAAAAGGCAACTGCAAAAAAGGCAACAGCAAAGCGTAAAACAACTGCTAAAAAGAAGTCAACAGCAAAGCGTAAGACAACTGCAAAGCGTAAGACTACAGCAAAGCGTAAAACAACTGCTAAAAAGGCAACTGCAAAAAAGGCAACTGCAAAAAAGGCAACTGCAAAGCGTAAGCCAGCAAAGCGTAAGACAACTGCAAAGAAGACTACAGCGAAGCGTAAGCCAGCTACAAAGCGTAAGTCAACTGCAAAGAAGACTACAGCGAAGCGTAAGACTACAGCAAAGCGTAAGCCAGCTACAAAGCGTAAGACTACAGCAAAGCGTAAGTCAACTTCCAAGAAGACTACAGCGAAGCGTAAAACTACAGCAAAGCGTAAGCCTACTGCAAGAGCTACAGCTAAGAAAGTTTCTGCTAAGACAAAAAGTACTGCTGCGAAAAGAAAAACCGCTGCAAGAAGAAAGACCTCTGCAAAGAGACCTAGTATGTCAAGACGTAGAACTGCTGTAAAAAAAAAGTAGTTAAAATTATACAGTCAAGCTCTCGATCAACTGGTCGTAACATGGATGATTTAAGGTTTATCCAAGGTGTTTCTTCTCAGATTGCGAGTGTACTAAAAAAGGCAGGGTATAAAAATTTTGAAAAAATAGCAAATGCTAAACTTTCAAAATTGAATGCAGTTTTATCAAAGGCTGGATATAAAGGAAAAGCTCCTTATATCAATTCTTGGGCAAAGCAAGCCAAACTTGCAAGTTCAGGTAAATGGTCAGACCTTGTCAAAACGCAGAAAAAACTCAAAAAAGGTTAATTGAGTTTTTAAATTCCTGCTAAAAACCAAAATAAAGGACAACAGAGATGTTGTCCTTTTTTTATGCTTCTCTCCCAATATGGCCGAATTCTGCCTAAATTTTGAAATTTGTATTCCTACAAAATTATTCTTTCTAATACCATTTCTGTTTTTATATTTTGTTTAAGTTTTTGAATGAAATTTTCAAGCTCAAGGAGAAAAACGCAATGATAGCCTTAGCTATCATGAGTATTTTCAACACAGAAATTGGAAAATTGCATCAAAAAATTAATGATATAATAAAACAGAAGCAGTATAAATTAATAGGGTAGAGCAATATTGCTTACTTTTATGCCTAAACTGGACCTATGAAAACAGTACTTTCAAGAACTTCAATATTTTTAATATTTATTTGCCTTTTGTGTTCAAATTCAGTTATTGGACAAGTTCATGCAACTGAAAGGGGCTATATTGTTAAAGTAGGTGATATTGTTCCTGAAATTAACCTACCTATGACTACTGGAGAAACGATATCCTTATCTGATCTCAAAGGAAAAGTTGTTGTATTACAATTTACTGCAAGTTGGTGTTCTGTTTGTCGCAAAGAAATGCCTCATCTTGAAAAAGACATTTGGTTGAAATATAAGGATAAGGACTTTGTATTAATTGGGGTCGATATAGATGAGGATGAATCTAAAGTTGCTTCTTTTATTAAAGCAATGCAAGTTACCTATCCAGTTGCTTTGGATTCAAAAAAAGAAATATTTCACAAATTTGCTGGACCCAAAGCAGGGGTAACTCGTAATATAGTTATAGATCAAACTGGGGAAATAGCTTTTTTGACGAGGCTGTTTGATCCAGTCGAGTTTCAGGCGATGGCTTCCAAGATCAATCAATTACTCAAATAATCGCTTTTAAAAATCTATCCTATTGTCAACACAAATCATGAGGAATAGCAATTCTGTTCCACACTCTTTATTTACAGACTTCGATATCAATCTTTTTAAGGCTGGAAAACATTTTCGCTTATATAAAAAGATGGGGAGTCACATTTGCACAGTAGATGGACAAACTGGTGTTTACTTTGCTGTCTGGGCACCTAATGCCAAAAATGTAAACTTAATAGGTGATTTTAATTATTGGAATAAGCACACACATAATTTGTATCCTAGATGGGATGAATCAGGTATTTGGGAGGCTTTTATTCCACATCTAGAAAAAGGAGCAATCTATAAATATTCAATAGAGACGAAGAATGGCGAATTTTTAGAAAAAGCAGATCCATTTGCATTTTTCTGTGAACTTCCGCCTAAGACTGCCTCTGTTGTCTGGGAGCATGACTACAAATGGAAAGACAAGAAATGGATGGCAAATAGAGTGGCTAATAACCATCATGAAGCTCCGATGTCGGTTTACGAAGTTCATTTGGGTTCTTGGATGAAAAAAAATAACGCCACTGAATCATTATCTTATAAAGAATTAGCAAAAGATCTAGTAGAGTATACGCTAGAGATGGGTTTTACGCACATCGAATTTATGCCTGTAATGGAACATCCTTATTTCCCATCTTGGGGATATCAAATTACGGGTTACTTTACGCCTTCTTCGAGGTTTGGGACACCAGATAATTTTATGTTTTTGTTGGACGCTATTCATAAAGCGGGTATAGGAGTAATCATTGATTGGGTTCCTTCTCATTTTCCGACGGATGCACATGGATTAGCTAATTTTGATGGCACCGCACTTTATGAACATCCAGATCCAAGGATGGGGTTTCATCCCGATTGGAAAAGTGCCATACCCAACTATGGCCGTAATGAAGTGCGTTCGTTTTTCATATCTAATGCACTTTTTTGGCTAGATTTATTTCATGTAGATGGTTTAAGGGTTGATGCGGTAGCATCTATGATATATTTAGATTATTCACGTAATGATGGAGAGTGGTTACCAAATGAATTTGGGGGTAATAAGAATTTAGATGCCATATCTTTTCTCAAAGAATTCAATACTACCATTTATGCAGAATATCCTGATGCATTTACTGTCGCAGAAGAGTCAACTGCATTGCCCGGAGTGTCAAGACCTACCTATGATGGTGGCTTGGGTTTTGGTCAAAAATGGATGATGGGTTGGATGCACGATACGCTCAACTATATGTCGAAAGATCCTGTGCACAGAAAATTTCATCAAGACGAAATTACTTTTAGCCTTATCTATGTCTTCACCGAAAATTTCATGCTACCGCTTTCTCATGACGAGGTAGTGCATGGCAAAGGGTCATTGATGGATCGAATGCCTGGGGATGATTGGCAAAGATTTGCGAATCTAAGACTGATGTACTCTTATATGTTCACCCATCCAGGAACAAAATTATTGTTTATGGGTTCCGAATTTGCACAGACTACGGAATGGAACATAGAGCGAGGACTTGATTGGTGGTTATTGCAGTACGATGCGCACAAAGGCGTTAAAAAATTGATTGCCGAACTAAATAAACTATATCGAAAGTTTCCACAATTACATGACAAGCAATTCTCTCACGAAGGATTTACATGGATTTCACAAGATAATTCTGAAGATAGCCTCATTATCTATGCGAGACACTCTAAAGATGGCTCTAAGAGCCCTATAGTCGTTATTTGCAACTTCACACCCGCTACAAGAACAAACTATAAAGTTGGTGTTCCCAAAGTCGGTATCTACCAAGAGTTATTTAATAGTGATGAAAAGGAATTTGGAGGCAGTGGAAACACTCTAGGTAAATCCAAAATAAAGTCAACAGTAGGAGAGTGGCAAGGCCAACAACAGTTTATTACTATGACAATACCGCCACTAGGAGTTTCTGTGTTGAGCACAGTAACTGAAGGTGACTAAGAAATCTTTTCTAAAATTTGGAGAGTATTTACTCTTTTAAATTAGCACTCGCATATTCAGATGTAAGCAATGTGGCACCAGCGGTGCCAAATGTTTGTTGCCCAGTTCCTCAGCTCTTTGTAAGTTATTGAGGAAATTTCCATTTGGCGGAATTTTTGAATAAAAATTGTGACAAATTGCATTCTAGAAGTAACCTGTTATTCAGTCCTTAAATCTGAAATTGAGTAATAATTTAACAAAAGATGAGTGACTCTATCTAAAGGGCACCTCTATTAAATTTTGAAAGAATGTAAATTTCATTTAGCATGTGACTGACCGTTGCGCAGCAATCTATGTCCAGTGGACATGGATAGGGAAACCCGCCTGGATGACTTGTCGGACAGGGAACCGAAGCAAACTTGCTGAGGCAAGAATCAATAATAACATGAAGAACGACCTAAGCGACTGATAAGCAATTTATGCGACTTCTTGACGGCGTGCGAAGTAATTCACGATGATAAATGAAATAAAAAATTTAAATTTTTAGATTACATCTTGAATGGGGATTAATAGATGTGCCCTAAAGTGTAATTGTTATAACTTGCTTAATAACTCCCGAAATACCTTCGAATAAACCATTCGAATATTAATAAGCCCAACAGCAAAAATAAAATCCACTGAAGATTGATAACCGATCTAGTCTTTGTGCTTTCATACAGCACCGGTTTGACATTTCCTTTTTCCTTGATACTACTAATTATAGTGTTGATTTGCGAAGGGGCAATCATGCTCCCTCCATACTTATCACTTAAAAGCTTAAGTACAGTATGATCAGCTGTCGTTTCAAAAAGTTCTAATTGGATAGGTCTAACACTTAATTGGCCATTATATAATAGCTCTTCGCCATTGCTAAAAGTTTTGGCAGTAAAAGTGTAATTTCCGACAGCGAGCAGACCTGCATCAAGCCTATAGGCATTTCCCACCTTATCAAAAGTAAAGTTATAGTTCTTACCCGATTCGTCTCTTACTACTAGGCTTGCATCAGGCTCATTAATCAATTCATAACTTTGATTATAAAGCTCCGCATCAAAAATGATTTGCTCATTTTCATTAAAGATATTTTTGTCTATACTTACTCTAAATTTACGCTTATCTTCTTTCAAACTTAGGTATTGAATGCACTTACCTAGCAATTCTTCAAAAATATCATGATTCTTATTTTCTAGAAAGTCAAATAGTTTCCACTTCCAGATATTTTCTGCAGCGATTACAGCAGACTTTGCACCATTTGTTTCTCCAAATACCAGTAGTGGATACTTTGTGTCCACTTTACCAATCCTTTGATAAGCCAACACCGAAGAGTTAGGCCCTTCGGAAAATTGCCCAAAAGGAGCTAATACAGGAGCAAATCTAGGTAGTGCAGTAGTGATCAAGGGGTCTACCTTATATAAGCTAAAATTGCTTGCTATACTAGCCTGTACATCATTTGTACTCGCTGTCACCCCTGTTATGCTTAGCATGTTTTGAGTACTATTAAACTTGCCCATATCAGTTTGCGAACCCACGATAAATAGTACTGGCTTTTTGTTATTCTTAATAGCAGAAAACACAGTATTAGAAGGTCTGCTCTTTGAAGGTAATTGATGCAGTATGATAAAATCGAAACTGGGAATATTGATACTAGGATTATCAGCATACTTTACCTCCACTTCATAGTTCTTATTTTTTTCCATTGATGACTTGATGGCTGACAGGTCAGGATGGGGCGAATCTGCCAGTATCAAAATCTTTTGTCGAGCATCCAAAATGTCTACAAAAATTTCTTTGTTATTATTGACCGTACTTACCTCTCCATCTATTTTGTTCACCGAGAACACATATCTCTGCACACCCGCTGCATCAGCATCCAAGATGATTTCTTTTGTAGTAAAATAATTGTTCTTATCTACCTTGATGGGGAAATTTTGGACTGCTCCACCACCCACTTTTTTTACACTGAGTTGTGTGTTTGCACCTGCACAATTTTGTGCTGCCACATCTACTTGTATACTAAACTTGTCTCCTAAGTAAGCGATTTTGTTATGAAACACACGCTTTATTAGCGCATCTTTTTGAGGAGTGGTATCTCCAAGCGCGACGGTATATATAGGTGCAGATAGTTTCGTTCCGGCATAGATAGGGTTGCTCCCTTCATTATAGATTCCATCAGTTGCTAGTATTACAGCCCCGAGATTTTGATTGCTGTACTGGTCATAAACCGTGTTAAGCACTTCTGAGATGTTGCTGACTTTTTCATCGTAGGAAAAGTCCATGTTTTCGCTGACTTCGTTACCGAAAGAATAAGTCTTTACCTCATAGTCTTGAGCCAAATCTTCAGACATTTTCTGATAGCTAGATTGAAAGGAATCCTGTTCTTCCTTAGACATATTCGCCAGAATAGATTCCGAATTGTCTTGTGCTACTACGATGATAGGCTTTTTGGTTTCCGTCAGTATCGATTTGATCTGTGGCGACAACAGTAAAATTGCCAGCAGAGACACAAGGACTCCACGCACTATACCAAGGACCCAATGCAGCCAAGTCTTCTCCTTAAATGTACCACTGCGAGTATAAAGAATCACCGCATACAATACCCCAAGTAGCACACAGAGGATGATATACCAAGATGGATAGGATAGAGAAAGATTACTCATATATTGTTTTTAGCGCCCTTTTTTAAGCCCATATTTTCGGTCATAAACCATGATAATCAAGCCTTTAACTAGAAGATTGTCATAGGACAGCGCAAGATATAATTACAAACGTGATTTTAGGTAGTTTGTTATCAACTTTTGGTAGCTTAAAGACAAGTGTAAATTCTAATAAGTTTTGCATGGAGGCTCCTCAGAACAGCCTCCTTAAGGTCGGCTTTCTGCGGCGTTACGTTGCGGAGCTCGCTAGTCAGCTCGGCCCCTCGTACCTCGGGTCTGGCTTCTTCGGCGCCACTCCTTCACATCACTAGCCCGTTTTGCATGACTTGAATAGAAATGCTTATTTTGTTTTTTGGACCACCAAGATATCTTGAAATTCAGCTACTGTAGTTTTCATTTGCTTATCTCTCCAATGCCCTTTTATTAATTGTGTTTTCTGGAGCTTTGACTTCAATAACATTTCATCAAGTTTTGGTTCTGAAATTGCAATATTTGCTGCGGTAACTTCTTTATCCATTAAGCGAAATCCATTCCCCAAATGTGGAAAACTAAATGAAGCTCTATTAGCAATGATAGACTCCAATTTTTCATCATAGGTAAAGCAAGTGGCTAAGCATTGTCCACCTGGTTTTAAGACTCTATTTATTTCATGGAAGTAGTGCGCTATTTCATCAATACTCATGTGTGTAAAAACAGAAAATAAAAAAACAATATCAAATTGGCCATCTTGATATGGGAAAACAAACTCTTTAGCTTTCTGCTCACTATCGTTATATAAATCATTGGCTAAAGAGACGTATTGAAAATTGAAATTTGGGAAGTCAGGACTTATCTTTTTTGTACACCAGTCTACTCCTTTTTTTACTACATCAAACCCTTCATAGCTTCCCGTATAATCTAAAAATTGAGTCAATCGTACAGCAGTTCTTCCTATCCCAGATCCAATATCTAACACTGCATGGCTTGATTCAATATTCGTATGGTTTTGTAAATGACTAAATTGGAGATTCCCCTGAGCAATGAAATCTCCAGACCCAGTATAGATATCTCCTTGAGGGGGTTGGTATTTATGCCTTTTACCAATTAAAGAATTCCATAGATCAATTGGGAAATAATACAATTTACGCGCAGTTAGTCGCAGGGAAGGAGACAAAGAATAGTATAGTTTGCGTAAAGCCATATGATTAATTCAAAAACAAAAGTAGTACTATTTTGCTTTTATCTATTAGGCCCTAGATTCTCAAAGAATAGCGCTCCAAAAAAGGAGTAAGGAGTGCATTTGAAGAAATGTTTTCAAATTAATTATTTTTTTCACCTTGATTATCAATTATTTATGTACCCAATTTGCACAACATAAGACAAAAAAATACGATGTTTTCAATACAAAAATTGCAGAAGACCCATTTTCACCATATTAAATACTAAATTTCAAATATTAGTCTTGTATAACCGATTCTAAATCAAGGAGGTAGAAATAATATTATGGAACTTTATCATAGGTTTAGCTATTTATATAAGTAGAAGGACTGTATTAGTACAGCACTTATTTTTTTATTTAAAATCATTATTAGATGAATATTTTTGTAGCAAAGTTAAACTTCGATACACAGGAACCAGGTCTTAGAGACGCATTTGCCGCCTATGGTGAGGTGGACTCAGTTAAGATCATCATGGACAAATTTACTGGAAGATCAAAAGGTTTTGGCTTTGTAGAAATGCCAGATGATGAGCAAGCTATGGCTGCCATCAATGGCCTAAACGACACTGACGTAGACGGTAGAACTATCGTTGTAAAGAAAGCTGAACCTCGAGAAAATCGAGACAGGAGAAAAGATTACAACGATAGAGGACGATATTAATGTATGGGTACTTCTTTAAACCTCATTCAAGGAGCAATCAAAAATTTCCAATTTTTTATTTCATTTATCATCATATGAACTGCTTCGCACGCCGTCAAGAAGTCGTATAAATTGCTTATCAGTCGCTTAGCTATTTCTGTATATGTTGACTTCTTCATGTCTCAGCAAGTATGCTTTGGTTCCCTGTCCGACAAGTCATCCAGGCGGGTTTCTCTATCCATGTCCGCAGGACATAGATTGCTTCGCAACGTTCAGTCATGCGCTAAATGAAATTTGCACCCTTTCGAAGGTTAAAAGAATTACCCTAGTGTTTTCCTAGAGATTAGAGAGATAAGATAATTTTGGTTTAGCCGAGATTTTCTTGTTGTTAAATATAATCTCTAAAGAGAGAGAGAAAGAGGTCTTTGCCATGTGAAGGCCTCTTTTTGTTTTTGTACTTAAGGAGGAGAGAATCAGAATTAAGAAAGGTGGAGCCAGTGGTGCCTAATGTTTGTAGCCCAGGGCAAGTATATAAGTAAGAAACCAATTCGGAGTGATTTTTCACCAAAATCATGACAAATTGAATCCATGAACAAGCTATTTTTTAAAGTATTAGTATAAAGTTGAGGTGATTCACATTGTTAGTTAATGCAAGTTTTATCTTCGTCGCACCAACAAAGTTTTTAGCTAAGCCCTTTTTATGATTGGTATCCAAACTACTTCTTCAGATTTAGGATGAGAGGGACCACCGTAATTTTTTTCTATCACTTCAAAGTGTTTACGACTGGTATCTATTTCATAACCATTTTCGGGAATCCATTGTCCAAACATATACCCTATAGATTCGCCTATATCCGCGGCAGTGCCTTTGTGAAGAAAGGTGACATATAAGCCACCCATTAATTCTACTTTAGAAAACTCTTCTGATATTTTATCAAAACTATCTACCTCTTTAGCTGCCCATGTAATGAAATTGGCATTAGGGTCAAATGTATTAAAATAGTCCTCTGGATATTCTTGGATAGAGAAAAAGATACCATCTCCTTTGCCAAGAACATCTTTTTGTGCAGGCATAAATTTTTTCCATGCATGCACTGCTTGGCTATTACCCACAGATGTTTGTGTAAACATACCTATGAATTTTTTGCTGTTCATCTCTTGTACTTTGATATTCTCCATACTACAAAGGAATCTATTATTAATGAATAAACCAAAAGGGTAAGGGGTAGTAAGTGTGCGACTGTAGGGGCGAATCGCCTTCGCCTCGAAAGGAGCAGTCCGAAGCTTTTCGCGAAGGACGGAAGCGAAGCGGACCACTGGATGACCCGGCCGCTGGCTGGACAGGCGAAGAGCTTGGCGTAGCCAGCGGATGCCCCCAAATAAAAAATCACAATCTTAAAATTCTATTATTTAAATATCTTTAGGCTTATAAAAGATAAGACATGGAAAAGAAAGTGGACTATGTATTGATTGGCGCTGGAATCATGAGTGCTACCCTAGGAGTATTACTCAAAGAGTTGGTGCCAGATGCCAATATTGTGATTTATGAAAGGCTCAATAAAGTGGGCGCAGAAAGCTCTGATGCATGGAACAATGCAGGCACAGGACACTCTGCATTTTGTGAACTCAACTATACGCCTCGGAATGAGGATGGTACAGTGAATATAGAAAAAGCACTGAAAATAAGCTCTTCTTTTGAAGTCTCTAAACAATTGTGGGCTTACCTAAAAGTGAATGGAAAAATCAAATCGGACTCACCGTTCATCAACGATATAGACCATATGAGTTTTGTATGGGGGCAGGATAATATTGATTTTTTGGAGACAAGGTTCAAGGAGTTGACACGTTACACTATGTTTGAAGACATGCAATGGTCGACGGACTATGCGCAAATAGAAGAGTGGATTCCACTCATGATGAAAGGCAGGGATAAAGGAGAGAATATTGCTTCCACGAGAATGGCGATAGGAACGGATGTGAACTTCGGTGCGATTACTAGGGGAATGATCGAGTATCTTCAAACCTGTGATGGAGTATCCTTACGTCTGGCGAGTGAAGTACAAGATTTGACACAACAAAAAGATGGAAGCTGGACTATTGATGTTAAGAATTTGGAAACGGATAGTGAAAAATCATTAGAAAGTGATTTTGTTTTTATTGGAGCGGGCGGTGGCGCTTTGATTCTATTAGATAAGGCAGATATTCCAGAGGGGAAAGGCTATGGTGGCTTTCCGGTCAGTGGACAGTTTTTGAAGTGTACGAATCCTGAAGTAGTTATTCAGCATGAGGCAAAAGTATATGGAAAAGCAGCTACGGGTTCTCCTCCCATGTCTGTTCCACATTTAGATACTAGGATGTTAGATGGAGAACGCTCTTTGCTTTTTGGCCCCTACGCGGGTTTTAGCACCAAGTTTTTGAAAAATGGATCTTATATGGACTTGCCATTGTCTATAGAAATGCACAATGTATGGCCCATGCTTTCTGCTGGAATGCACAATATAGAATTGACAAAATATTTGATAGAGCAAGTCTTCCAATCTCCAGAAGATAGATTCGCTTACCTGCAGAAATATTATCCTGAAGCGAAGTTTGAAGATTGGGAATTAACCACAGCAGGGCAGCGTGTGCAAATCATCAAAAAAGATAACAAGGATGATGGCGCGCTGAAGTTTGGAACCGAGATTGTTTCCTCCGCAGATAAAACCTTGGCTGCGCTTTTGGGAGCATCTCCAGGAGCTTCGACCTCAGTATCTATTATGCTCGATGTGTTGGCTATTTGTTTTAAGGATAAAATGAAGTCAAAAGATTGGAAGGATAAGCTAGTAAGCATGATCCCTTCTTTTGGTCAATCCTTAATTTTTGACCCTCAGCTTTGCAGAAAGACTAGAGATTACACGACCAAAATATTGAGATTGGAAGATCAGGCGGCATAAATGTTTTTCTTTGATAGCCTCTTTAAGTGAAAAAGGGTGTGAATTTTAATATTATGAGAATAGGGCCCGAAGAACTTTTGTCGATAAATTCTTGTGTTTTTTTTGAAGTATTTTTTGTTAAAAT
>CAYWOZ010000070.1:0-15837 GCA_964458675.1 uncultured Saprospiraceae bacterium | reverse complement strand
CAGAGGCCCGCCTGGATGACCAGTCGGACAGGGAGTTTAGCCTTAGCTAAGCGACAGATAAGCAATTTATGCGACCTCTTGATGGCGTACGAAGTAGTTCGCGATGATAAATGGAATAAAAAATTTACAATTTTTGTTTACATCTTGAATGGGGTTAATAGAGGTGCCCTTTAATAAAGATAAAAAACTAAGACTACAAATAACCTTATCCAGGTTAATAACTATATATACAATCATCATGACTTATCTGAAAAATGTTTACTTTTAATCCATGCAAACCACATGAGTAAGTCCATTCAAAGTAATAGGAATCAGAATTAGAACAACCAATGAAAATATGCAAGCCGCTCAAGACATCGGCGCACTGTGGGGTAGGTTCAAAGGCGAAGACATCTTTTCGCAGATTCCGAATAAGATAGAAGAGGATATATATTGTATCTATACCAATTACGAATTAGACCACACCAAGCCTTACGATGTGGTATTGGGCTGCAAAGTGCATCCGGATACGGAATGTCCGGAGAATATGATTGTCCATACTGTAGATGAAGGCGACTACGCTCTTTTCGTGGCCAAAGGAGGCCTGACGACAGGCAGAGCAGTTGGTGAAAAATGGATAGAGATTTGGAAAACAAATCTGGACAGGGCCTACACAGCAGACTTTGAAATCTATAGTGCTAAAACGGAAGAACTACAAAATGGGGAGGTGAATATTTTTGTGGCGTTGAAGGGGTAAGCTATAGAAACAAAAATGTTTAATAGTTTCACCCATAGCCTATAACTTCCGAAATCGACTTAAGGATAGTTTAACATCTTGCACTTAAAAATTTAATAATTATAGTTAGGATACTTTAAATAGGATTTAGATATTTGATTAGCCACGAAATACTCATCAAGTGAGCATTAATCTAAAACTAAAGTAATGATCTACAAATACTTATTCTGCTTTTTTATATTCTTCAATTTCTTTAGCGTCAATCTTCAAAGTCAAATAAATGATAAGATTGAACAAACTACTCTATCCGATATCGACTCCAAATCTTACGGACAAGGTGCCGCCTTTGGGTTTAGTATTTTCGGAGATGGGCTCTCATTTATTGCTCGGCGTAGCCTAAAGTCTGAAGACCAAATTGGACTTTCAACTTCATTTGGATTAGACTTTGAATTAAACGATGATCGCGATTCTATATTACGAGTCGTTCCAGGAATAGCTTTTCGCTTTGAATATAATTTTCACCTTGGAAATACTTACAAAGAAAAAATGAAGAAAGGAAGATTCAAGAAAAAATTTAGAAAGCACTACATTTCTATCAAACCAGGAGCTTCCTTTGCCCTTGATAACACTTACGGTATCGCATTAACTTGGCGGCGAGAGACTTTTTTACTAGAAAATAAGAACCACGTTAGAGGTCTTGACTTAGGTATATTTTACAATGTAAATGATAGCGAAACCAACAATTTAACAGGAAGCCGCGCTGGCATTTATTTCAGACTTGATTGGACATGGTTTCGAAACAATAAGAATAAGTAAAATGCTTTATTTTTAAGGATAGATTTTGCATCATTTTTTTCAGAATAGAAAGGAGTGATGCAAAATCAACCTATTCCACCATCAATCTCTTTATAGTCACTAGCTTTCCATCGCGACTTCTAATTTGCAAGTAATACAATCCTGGATGCAAACTTGCTATACCCACTCTATTTGATCTAGATTGAATATTAGCAGATAATATTTCAATACCCAAAATATCATGAATATGAAGCGTGTGATTTATCAATTCCTCAGTCATCATACTTAAATGAAAAACATCTTGAGCAGGATTGGGAGAAATATGAACCACATTATTCAATGGTAAACTATTTAGGCTGGTTAAAACTTCTAATATCGTAACAACTCTTTCTATTGGACAATCTTCTTCATCTAGAATATCTATTACGTAAGCTCCCGCTTCACTAACTACTTGCCCATCCGGAAGAGTGTGTGTTTCTCCAGTGTTTATAGTCACTTCAACTTCTACTGCATCTACAGGTAGACACTCCACCAAAGTATTTTGAGTTGTATTGGTAACAATTGGTGGATTAAAGTCGAAGAAGATGGAGGCTGTGTTTTCTATTACAGTTTCTTCGGGTAAACCATCTATTGGGCGAATTGAATACGCTACAAATCCTTGGCTGCCATTGAAATTGATAGTACTATCTGGCAAGAGAATATTTTCAAATGTAAAAGTCATAAAGCGATCTTCCAATATCTCAGTAGTTAATACTTCTCTATGGGAAGAGCCTAATAATCTAAAAGTGCTAACGTCTAAATTTTCATCTAGGGTATCTCTAAGCACCACTGTAAATGCGGTATCGTTTCCTGTATTTTGAAATCGAACGGTGTATATTAAAGTATCTTTGAATTGGGTATAATTTTCGTCCCCTTCCCTATCTGGTCTAACTAGTTTATCATTCGGATCATAGGCGCATAATATTTCAGATTCAAAATTGTGTTTAAAAAAATTAGTAAAGTTTTGAGTATCGGTTGCCTCCGTTGCAGAGAACATGGTCACTAGCGTTCCTGGTTCTATACCATTTCCTAATCCTGGAATGTTTAGCTCAATTGACCTCCTGACGGTTTGCCCTGGGAACAAATTCTCAAACTTCCAGCCCCACTGGAAATCATTCACAAAAGTGTCTAATGGATTTATTTCATTGGCAATAGTAAGTAGAGAATCAGGGAAGCCCCAAATGATTCCATCTGTAATGACTGTAGTTCCTATATTCTGAAAAATAAAATCGAACTTAGTTTCTCTAAAACATCTTGTAATGCCTGAAACGGTGTGCATCTGCCCAGCTATTAGCGTTTCAGCTGGAGCAAAACCAAAATCTAAATCTGAAATTGAATTGCCATTTATAGCAACTGTGTAAGAAGCAGAGTCAGTTGTTAGTTCCCAAATAGAAGGAATTTGAGGAGATACTGTATACGTGCCATCTTCCACAAAAAAAGTATAACAGCCATCTTCATTTGTCTGCAGTAATAAATCTTCTGGATCCAATCTGATTTGAATTCCATTTAGATTTTGTTCACTTTGGTCTTTTATTCCATTTCGATTTTCGTCAAAGAAGACGCAACCTTGTATAGAAGGGGAACCAAGTAGGTTTGGAAATACGCCATATTTTAATTCTATTCCATTTTCAATGTAAGAGATTAAAAGATCAAGAAAAGTGTCATTATTGAGGTCAACTAAGTACACCTTACATATTCTATCAAAGTCTGCACTTATAAAAGAAAGATTAAACTGACCTGCTTCTTCATTCGAAAAAAGCTGCAATTCGTACTCAACTAGAGTTCCATACATTATTAAATCTGTATCTGAATCATTATTCACATCTCCAACTTCTGCACCTGAAAATAGTCCTAAAAATCCAATTCCAGGTCCAAAATTAAAAATCCCATTATCATTTATCACCCACCCTATTCCTTCAGATTCGTCAATGCCATAGAAAACATCTAAGTCTCCATCATTTTCGTAATCAATAAATACATATGAAATTAATTGAAACGGGCTAAACCCATTAGAAACTATTGTTTTAAATTCTGAAAACTCATTTCCATTTAAGTTTTCAAACCAAATTAGTAATCCATCATTGAATGTAGCAGCTAAGTCTAAAAATCCGTCGTTATTTATATCTATTAAATCAACAAAGTTTAAGCATACACCATTGACTTCGGATGTGCTAAATGATTGCAACAAATTGAATGTACCATCTTCAACTTGCTCGTACCATTCAATCCCAACATTAGAAGTGTTCAATACTAGATCAATATCCCCATCATTATCAAAGTCTTTAGCACTTATATCTGTGAAAAAGTTAGAAGAAGTATTTAACTCAATTGGCTCAGATGAAAACGAACCATCTCCGGAACTAATCCAAGCAGCAAGTGTGAAAGGAAATGAGCCGATTGCTACTACTATATCCTCTAACCCATCTCCATTCCAATCAACAATATCAAAATGGTCTACTACTCCATTGTTAATATCATCATCGATGGTTCCTTGATTAACGTATATAAAATTTCCTTGATTAGCATATAAAGTAAATCCTTGACCTCGATGAATAATATCCAAATCACCATCTCCATCAACATCTAGGGTGATTAAATCCGTCTTCAAAGTTGATTGAATATCTATCGGAATTAATTCATCGGCAAAAACCTGACTTTGAGCAACGCCAGGGAATAGTATCACAATTAAAGAGAAAAGAAATAGCTTAGACAATATGTACATGTGGTTAAATTTGTTTGTTGATATATTGAATCCTTAAAGTTAAGTGATATCTAACTATGATGTCGAAAGCTTAACATATTACAAATTTTTGGACAAGGGATCGAAGATAGACGACTGTAGGGGCGAATTGCATTCGCCCGCAGCGAATGGAAACGCCCCGAAAGGAGTAGTCCAAGGCGATTCTTCTCGCCGCTGGACCGAAACGAAGTGGAGTATCGTAGAGCGCGGTGCAGACGCTCTTCAGTCTGCATGGCCCCTAATCCAAGACCTCCTTCAATATCTTATGGGCATTGATGTCCGGAAAATTATCGACATGTAGTACAAAATAATTGAGCAATTGGCGAAGTAGTTGATGCCTCGATTCTCGACTCAATACAATCTGATGACTCTCTTCCATACGCATATGTAGCAGCTCACTGATAATCTGAGATAACTCTTCGCTGAGAGAATACTTGTCTTCCTTGATAGCGGTGAACCGGCCATCCCAGAGGTGGAAATATTTTTGCGTTGACTCCTGTACTCCACTCGGTCCAAATCCCAAGTGAGAAGCATATTCCAATAAAAAATGTAAATGAATATTGGCTGGAGAAGATGAAGTAGTGTCTAAAAACTGTAAGGTTTCCAATAGGAATTGGAAAAGCTCTTGATGCTCTTCTTGACCTTTCATGGTCTTTTGCACAATCTCTATAATGAATAAACCAATAGACCCCTTGACTAAATCATAAGGCACTTTGTGATATACATAGTGATTGGTCAATTCTTTGATACGGTGGAGATTCGACTTTTGGTTGTCATATACTACAAGATCCAAAATGCTCATGACTTGCAATAGGCCTGCACTCGTCTTTCCTTTTTTCTTGCGTACACCACTAATAATATATGATTTGAGGCCTCGCTCTTCAGTGAGTATTTTACAAATAAGACTGGTTTCTGAATATTTCGTGGTCTTAAGTACTATGCCACGAGTCTTGATAATCATTGACGAAGGATGTACCGCACAGACAAGGCTGCCTCGGTGAAGACGAATTTACTTTCTAGGATACTCCAGCCAGGTTTATAGTCTAGAGAAATCAATAAAGGCATAGTATCGAGTAAATATTCTACTCCGACAATGGCTTCAGCCTGCCAGCGAAAAGTATCACTATTAAAAGCAATAGTGGTACCACCTCCTCCGAAAGCATTTAGATTGTAAGTCAGGAATAAATGATGCTCATAAAGACCAGTGAAAGAAACGGTGCGATCATTCAAAAAGTTGAATCCAACGATTCCTTCGATGACGCCACTTACTGGCCATACAAAATTTTTGTAAGAAATTCCAGATAAAGGGCCACCTCGTAAACCGAGAGCCTCAATATAGGCGTCTTGGGCTTGGCTGGAAAATATAGTCCCTAAAATCAAAAACAAAATAAACAGGGGGCGATGCAGTATTTTTGTACTGCTCTTCATCATGTTTTGCAATTGCAATGGCTTGTTTTAGTAAAAAATACTCAAAAGAAAATGACTTAATTGGCCATGTCGGATAAAAACTTGATTCGTATCAATTCGATTTCATCCCGACTGATATCGTCTTCTTTAAGTTCCACTACCGCAGCTTCGATATCGTCTGATTCTGCCTCCATGAAGTAGTCGATAATATCCAATCGGGTATCTTCATCCAAGTTTTCTTCCAGATAATAGTCCAAATTCAGTTTTGTACCAGAGGTAACGATGGCATCTAACTCTTCCATCATTTGCTCCATGTTCATCTGATTTGAAGTAGCAATATCCTCTAAAGGAATCTTTCTATCAATGCTCTGAATGATATTGACCTTTGCCTTAGATTTGTTAGCTACTTGCTTTACAACAAAATCCATCGGGCGTTCGATTTCATTTTCTTCTACATAGGCCTTAATCATCTCGACGAACTCCTTCCCGTATCGCTTCGCCTTTCCGATACTTACCCCAGAAATGTTAGCCATTTCTTCCATGGTGAGTGGATAGTTGGAAGCCATATCTTCTAGTGAAGGATCTTGGAATATTACGTAGGGTGGTATTTTCTTAGTACGCCCAATCTCTCTTCTAAGATCTTTGAGCATTTTCATCAAAGTCTTATCCAGAACAGCCGTTTTGCTAGAAGACATTTCTGGCTCATAGTCCTTATCAAAATCATGGTTCAGGGTAATCTTGAACTCATGCGGATTTTTGATGAAATCTAATCCTTTATCTGTAAGCTTAAGTAAGCCGTACTGCTCTATATCTTTTCTGATAAAATTATTGAGTAATGCTTGTCTTAGTATAGAACTCCAAAAATTATCATTCTTCTCTTTTCCTACTCCAAATAAATCTTTCTTGTCGAAACGGAAATCTTTCATCTCCTTGGTTTCTTTACCAATGATGAAGTCCGTTGTTGATTTAATTTTGAAATTTTCGTTCAATACCTGAACAGAAGATAAGGCTTGGTGTAAATCATCCTGTGCCTCCAATTCTTCTTTCGGGTTCTTACAATTGTCACACATATCGTGGCAATCGTTTGAATCATATTCTTCTCCAAAGTAGTGTAGTAAGAATTTTCTACGGCAAGACGAACTTTCAGAGAAAGCCATAATCTCTTGTAATAACTGTGCGCCCATTTCTCTTTCGGAAACGGGTTTGTCTCTAAGGAATTTTTCGAGCCTCAATAAATCCTTATAAGAATAAAAGGCAATGCATCTTCCGTCTAATCCGTCTCTACCAGCACGTCCTGTCTCTTGGTAATAATTTTCTATACTCTTTGGTATATCATAGTGAATTACAAAACGTACATCTGGTTTATCAATTCCCATCCCGAAGGCTATAGTCGCTACGATTACTTCTACCTCTTCCATCAAGAAATCATCTTGTGCTTTGGTACGTGTCTTAGCATCTAGGCCTGCGTGGTATGCTGCAGCTCGAATCCCATTGACCGTAAGTACTTCTGATATCTGCTCTGTTGCCTTTCGACTCTGTACATATATAATCCCAGACTTGCCGTCCAAACCTTTTACAATCTGTACGATTTGTTTCATCGTCTCTTCTTTCTTCATTTTTGGACGGACCTCATAAAAGAGGTTGTCTCTATTAAATGAAGACACAAAAGAATTCGGATCTCTCATATTGAGATTCTTAACAATGTCTGTACGCACTTTAGGTGTGGCAGTTGCTGTCAGAGCAATCAAGGGAATTTCCTTATTAATCTCATCTAACATAAACCTTATACGTCTGTATTCTGGTCTAAAGTCATGTCCCCATTCGGAGATACAGTGTGCTTCATCAACCGCTACAAAAGAGATGTTAACCCCTTTGAAGAAAATTATATTTTCTTCTTTCGTCAAGGTCTCTGGTGCTATAAAAAGCAACTTCGTTTTCTTGTCTACTATATCTTGTTTAACCTTCTTCATTTGAGATTTATTCAATGAAGAATTAAGGAATGCTGCTACATCGTCGTTTTGCGAGTAACCTCTAATTGAATCTACCTGATTTTTCATCAAGGCGATTAATGGAGATATTATCAAAGCCGTGCCCTCCATCATGAGTGCTGGCAATTGATAGCAAAGTGATTTTCCACCTCCTGTAGGCATTATAACAAAAGTGTCCTTTCCAGCTAATACACTTTCTATGATTTCTTTTTGGTTTCCTTTAAAATTTTCGAACCCAAAATGGGTCTTTAGGGCCTCGTCTACGCGCTCCTTTGTCTCAAACATCGTTAATACGTTCTTTTCTACTATTTATTAAAAAATAAATGATTCTGTGGTAACCTTGGTTTTTACCTTTTTTCGATGTGGATTAAAATAACGATTTCTCTCTGAAGAAAATACTATGATTAATAGTTAGCATTATACATATTAACAATTAAGCATCCGCTCGTTATTTCGATACTAATATAAAATAATAATCTAAAGTATCCTTGTAATTGCTCAACAAAAAAATTAAATGTTAGTAAATAATGTAATGTTGAAAATTACACTCCTTGCAAAGCTCAAGAAGTAACGATACTAAAGATAGGTATCTTATCACAACAAGTGCAATTAAAATGGTAAAAAATTTATACTAAAACTTCACAATAATTATCAAATGTAAAAGGCAATACTTTTGCTAAAGGAGTTCAGCATTTAAGTCCAAAAAATGATAGATTAAACGCCCCCAAATTAGAAAGTAGACAAAATAAGTAAGTCTCAAAATGCATGCGCACAATCTGTGACACCAGTTTGTTCATCACAAAGTAGAATGCTTGTTCGCAAGCAAGGCTATTGTTAGATTCCACTAAAAAAGGAAATACTATTGTGACAATTTTTAGACGCAAAGAATCTTATAGGGCAAAAAGCTATAGTTAAAATACATTTATTGCCTACATTAAAAGTTGAGCAAAATAAAACTTTTACATTAGCTTTCTCATGCGAAATAAGTGCAAATAGCCTTCTCACAAAAAATCTTTAAAAAGAACACTTAAGTCATTTTTTGAAAAGGCTACTTGATTTTGTATCACTCGCCAAGAATCAGATTATGCGCTGTACTTCCATCAGGTCCATGGAGTTGAACAACGTATAATCCGGGATGTAGCTTTCCTAATTCGATTCTGTTTTGAAAGGGAACATTCGAAAGTATAGATTGGCCAATAGTATTATATATAGAATAATACTCTATGGTTCTATCCGATTGTACCAAAGTGTATTTCGAAGCCGGGTTTGGCGAAATACTTTCATTAAATATAGCAGCATCGACATTTGATACATTAGTGGAACCTGGAATAGTGATGGAACCACTATTAAGCATGCAAAGCTCTCCTCTTTCCGGTAAACCCGCAGATGATAAAAACGCAAAGTTAATTTCACTCAAACTGCCATCGAAAAAGATTTCTGAGCTAGTCCCTGGAGAACCTGTCACTACAAACCGAATAGATATTAGCTCTGCAGAAGTTTGAAAATCTTCATAATTAACGGACATGGTTCCAAGATCAATACCGACAATAATAACTTGACCAGCAGCTGGCTCATTTGAAATAATTTCAAAACTATCTTCAAAAACATCACTTTCCGTAATATCTACAAAAGACAATACATTTGGATCATAATTGAGAGTACCTTGAAATGCGTTTAGCAAAGGGAATTCGGCCAGATTCATGGATACGGAGACGGTATCCCCTGGCATTCCTTCTTCTTCCGCTATAGAAAGTACAGAACATTCTTGCCCATGACAAAAACTTATAAATAAGACCCAAAGGACAAGGCTGGATAGATATTTCATGGATTAAAAATTATATTCTAAATATACGTCATTTTGAGCAAACTAATAGCCTATAATTGATTGATAGCAATATAATTATTTATGCTTTCCTCTATTTTTAACACTCCTTATTTTTCCAGTTTCATCAACAATCCAAGTATGTCGCCCATTACAAGATAGATTTGTCAACTTGAAGCCGAATTTACTTGCGTATAATTGAGGCTCAAATAAACATGCTTCGATTTTTGGTATTTTAAATCTGTTTATATTACTAATGTAAGTATCGTGTTCTTTATAATATTGCTTTTGTAAATAGTATAATTGCCAAAGTCCCCATTTGATTTGTTCGTCCTTTTTATTCTTAAAAACAAAAGGAAGCTCTCCTGTAATGGTATCATCAAATTGCACAAAACCCCAACGCTCCGGCATATGCATGGCTATAGCTCCTTGAGGAGACCATACCCAATTATTTTCTGGTAGATTTTTACCTTTGTTGTCTTTTACTTTTTCATAGTTCTCAGAAAGGCGGTCCATCGTCCAATCTACTCTAGAAAAATTGATTCGCCATTGGTCATTGGCTTTTGGAGGTTTTGCATTTGGGGCCATTTCTCTTAATGCTGACCAGGGTATGGCTATCTCTACTGTCCAGTATTCGTCCTCATCTGAGGAATCGTTCAATGAACCTTGGATATGTACGGCATGTTGCACTTCATCCACATTCCAGTAGTTCAAATAGTTTGGTGGGTTTTGATTTCGATATGGCCACAATAGGAATAGATCCCAAATGGTATTTAATGCGTTTATTTCAAATTCATAATAATTGTGTCCGTCCCCATTAGGGTCAATAAAGACCTCGAAGTCATCATCATGATAAAGGACGGCGTCTCGTTCTGTCAATTTTCCCCAGATGTGTGGTTCTTCCATTTTTGCAAAAACATAGAAATACTTGTCGTCCCAGAGCATCTTCACATTTGTCTTTAAAGATGGAATGGGTTTGTGTTGGCCTTCTATATCTACAAAGTCTGATGACCACATTGATTCTTGCCAGCTTGTCTCCTTATCTATTCCGTCTATAATAATACTGTCCACAGGCTGCTGACAGACGTAAGTTTTTGGTGCGAATGGAATTGTGGGCTGGTATTCTAACTTCTTTTCTGTCGGCTGAGTAGTCTGCGCTGAGAGACTAAATGCACATAAAAAACAAAAAGGTATTAGAAACCATTTTATCATGCGTTGTACGAGATAAGTATTATAGAGCGGCTTAGTCAAACTCCTCATCGGATACGTCACGTTTCATCGAGTCCATTAGCTCTCTTCTTTCTAAAGAGAAAACGCCTATTTCTTCGTCTACATGCTCAAGTAGCAGGAGCGCCTTCTTCATTAGGTTGTGCCCAAAGGCGTCATGCTCTTGTTCATAATAGACTAGTGCCTTTTGATGGATTAGATTGGCTACGAGTTCTAGATGGGAGACTTGAAGGTCTTTTCTATCTAAGAGTTGATCCATGAGGTCTTCTGGATGGGAATCCAACAAGTCCATGGTATCTATATTAAGTGTAGCAAAGTATTCGTTGAGATACTCTAGCTTTTGGCTCGTGTCGAATCCTAGAAGCTCTGCTATTACTTTCGCTAAGTCCTGAGACATTCTTTCTATAAAATCTTGCTTGAACATATTATTTAACCTGCATTTTGTACTCCTCCTTTAAAAATAAGTAAACTATTGGGTATAAGTCAATAATATGAGGGCTTATTTTTTGTTAGAGGGGGATAAGCCTGTTATAGGGTGGGGTTAATATTGCTTATTAGGGTCTGGGATTGTCATGAGTATATGTCATAGGGTGACGCACCTTCAGCGCTTAAGGTTTTAAATTTATATTTTCTAGGGCGATGCCCTAGGTTAAATAGTTTCGCCCACTTCGGGGCTGTATGCGATTTTCTTAAATAGACTAGGAAGTTAAGCTTCTAACGGGAGCGAAATTGGTTGAGTACTTATTATACTGGAGCGAAACAAAATGTCACCATGACACTTGCATAGCATCAATGGCTGCAGCTATTGACGAACGGAGAGTAGATCAAACTTCAGGTTTTGCACGTAGAGTAGGAGTCAGGGTAAATACGGGATCAAAAAAAATCCAAATATCTTACAGTTTGAGTTTGTTTAGCAAAACCTACAAAGAGATTGAGGAATTTGGAGTAATCCAAAAACAAGCAGAGAATATTTATGGAGACGTAATTACTTATTCTGATTTCATTGAATTTGAGCCGATTTTTTCTTCGTGGTATCTAGGTTCTCCTATTAGCTTATCTTATATCTTTTCAAATAAATCAAAGAATTCCAAATTAAACGCTTTTGTTGAATTGGGAGTTATACCGAGCCTATATTTAGGTACTCAGGTAAAGGAAAAATACGGTGATGTAAAAACTAACACATTCGAGAAAAAAGAACGGAGCAATTTGGTTACTTCGTTTGCTGCAGGATTTTCCTATGATCTGAATGAAAAATTTTCCTTTGTCTGTCGACCTAGTTTTCGCATTGACATTTTTGAAGTTTTTTCAGATTGGCCAAACCCATTTTTTGAATACGGAATGGAGATTGGAATCAGAAGGAGAATATATAAATGGTGGAAAAGTTAATACTAATAGCATTTCTTAAAGTATAGGCTTTTTGAAATATTAGAATCCCCCCGGACAAGCGATAGTAATGAGCCGTGGAATGGGATGGCTGTGAGGTATAGCCCACGGAGTGCGCTAGCACCGGAATGAACATGGAGTCATGCATAGCGCGGTGCCGATACAAGATGTAGAGACAGGGCATGGCCCTTCTCTACATCTTGTATCGGCATGGCCCCAAATCATTATTTTACCTATAATCTTCTGCCTGAATCTTGGCTCCTTTTCTCGTTTTTAAAGAATTAAATTATCTTTAGGAGCAATACTAAAAATATGACGTACGACGATTTTACGATTAAGGCCCAAGACGCTATTCTGCAGGGGCAGACGATGGGAAAAAACAAGCAGCACAAGTCGATAGACACTTATCATCTGCTACTGGGAATCATGGAAATAGATGAGAATATCAGTCGATTTCTGTTTGAGAAGATGAATGTAAACATGAATGATTTGCGACAAAAACTGGAGACGCTCGTCGCTAAGCATAAGGTCGTGAGGGGAGACACTAAACAGCATCTGACAAAGAATTGCAACCTGGCTTTGAGTCGCGCAAAGGCTATGCGAAAGGATTTTGGGGATGAGTATATTTCACTGGAATTGATTATTCTCGGGCTGCTTAATGGGACGGATGTAACTGGAGACATATTGCGTGAGTCTGGCGCCACAGAAGATGGTCTGAAGAAGGCTATCAAACTGCTGCGCAAAGGGAAGTCGGTCAAAGAACAAACTTCGGAAACGGGCTATAATGTATTGGAAAAATTTGCGGTATGCCTAAATGATCGCGCGGAAACGGGAGAGATGGACCCTATCGTCGGGCGAGATGAAGAGATCCGCCGGGTGCTTCATATATTATCTCGACGTAAGAAAAATAATCCTCTACTTATCGGTGAACCAGGCGTGGGAAAAACAGCCATTATAGAAGGAATTGCATGGCGAATAGTAAATAATGATGTTCCTGAAAGTCTAGCGACAAAGCGAATTTATGCTTTGGATATTTCTTCTTTGGTAGCGGGTGCAAAATATAAGGGCGAGTTTGAGGAGCGACTGAAAGCAATTATCAAAGAAGTGACGGAATCGAATGGAGAGAAAATTTTGTTTGTAGATGAGATTCATAATATCATCGGTGCAGGTGGTGGCAAAGGCGCAATGGATGCGGCTAATATATTGAAGCCTGCACTGGCTCGTGGAGAGCTCCGAATGATAGGTGCAACTACACTCGATGAGTATCAAAAATATTTTGAACAAGACAAGGCTTTGGTGCGTCGTTTTCAAACGGTTGTCATCGAAGAACCTAGTATCACTGATACGGTTTCGATTCTAAGAGGGCTGCAAGAAAAGTACGAGGTGTATCATAAGATAGAGATATTGGATGAGGCCTTGATCGCCGCTGCGGAATTGTCCAACAGATATGTAGGGGATCGATTTTTGCCGGACAAGGCGATTGATTTGATAGATGAAGCTGCTGCTCGATTGAGACTGGAGTTGGATTCGCTACCAGATGAAATAGATGAGCAAGATAGACGGGTACGTCAGCTAGAAATAGAACGAGAGGCAATCAAACGTGAAAATGACAAAGCGAAATTGGAGGCTATCGAAAAGCGCATTGCCAATGAAAAAGAAAAACTGGAATCCGTGTCCGCAATATGGAAAACGGAGAAGGGAATCTTGGATGAAATTTCTGTACTACGAAAAGAGGTGGAGGAATTAGAGGTGGAAGCAGATCAGGCGGAACGAGATGATGACTATGAAAAAGTAGCGACTCTGCGCTATGGAAAGATAAAAGAGGCACAGGAGAAATTGACGGAGGCTAATAAGCGACTGGATGCTATACCTGAAGAAAAAAGATTTACGAACGAAGCGGTAACGGCTAATGATGTCGCTGAGGTAATCGCTAAGTGGACAGGTATTCCGTTGCAAAAAATGATGCAGTCGGAAAAGGACAAACTCCTCAAACTCGAGGATGTCATTGGGCAACGATTAATCGGTCAACATGAAGCCGTCAAAGCGGTGTCTGATGCGGTACGTCGTTCGCGAGCAGGATTGCAAGATCCTAAAAAACCGATAGGTTCTTTTATTTTCGTGGGCCCTACAGGTGTAGGTAAAACCGAATTGGCGAAGGCATTGGCGGAAGTATTGTTCGATGATGATAAAGCCATCACGCGAATCGACATGTCTGAGTATCAAGAGAAGCATGCAGCTTCTCGTCTCGTGGGAGCACCTCCTGGATACGTGGGCTATGATGAAGGTGGCCAGCTGACAAGTGCGGTGCGTCGTAAGCCTTACTCTATCGTGCTATTAGATGAAATAGAAAAAGCGCATCCAGATACGTTTAATATTTTATTGCAAGTGCTAGATGATGGTAGACTAACAGACAACAAAGGGCAAGTAGCGGATTTTAAGAATACGATTATCATCATGACTTCTAATATGGGAGCGGAGATTATTCTTGAGAATTTTGAAGATTTGGATGTTCTCGGTGAGGAGCATCGTAAGGATATATTAGAGACTACAAAAGAAGAAATCTTTGAAGCCCTCAAAGAGAATTTGCGTCCTGAATTTTTGAATCGTATAGATGAGAAGGTGATGTTTTTGCCATTGAGCAAAGCGGAGATTAAAAAGATTCTTGATATCCTAATGCGTAAAGTGCATAAGAATTTGGGTAGACAGGGTATTAAAATTGAACTCACTGAAAGTGCTAAGGACTACTTGGTAGAACTAGGTTACGAGCCACAGTTTGGTGCCCGTCCACTTAAGCGTACGATTGAAAAATATCTTGTCAATCCTCTAGCTATGGAGGTGCTAGGTGGAAACTATGTAGATGGCGATATGATTTATATCGGTACGGATAAGAATGGCTTGACTTTCACAGAGAAGGTTCCTGAAAAAGAGGAGGCTCCGAATATGGAAGAAGAAGTGAAAGCTAAAAAGACGCGTCGATCTCGGTCGAAGAAAGATAAGCAGGTGAAGGAATTGGAGAAGGCGACGAAGGATTTAGAGAAGGCAACAAAGGAGGTCAAAAAAGAAAAAGAATCGTAGGGGCGAATTGCATTCGCCCTTGTGCAAGTCAAAAACTAAATAGTCGCACAAAAGTGTGTCTTTACTAAAAAACGGGCCGCCCTTTGAGCCGCCTGTTTTTTTTTGTTTTCTAAGGCTCCAGTTCTTTAGGTGTAGGCCATAGCAAACCATATACATTTAAGTATTCACTTAACGGCTCTAGCCCTATTCGAGCTCTTCTAACATCCACAGAATCTTTATTTCTAACACTGGGCAATTGCCCATTTACCACTTGACTTCCATACGCTTGATTATATCCATAACCACTAAGTATTCTATCTGTAGACAAAGCTAATGCTTCAGGATGCAGTTTTCCTGCAGCTACCAAATCATCAAAATAAGTGAAATAATATGCAATAACTTCATCATCATTATGATGCACCATACTCCAAAACACATAGGCACTTCTTTTTCCTCTACTTACTAGGTTTGAAAGTCCACATTTTTTTTCAACAGATACTAAAGTGATCCTTGTATAGTCGAAATAATCAAATGTGTCTAGCTGCATGGAATCTAAACTGACCATAGCTTTTATCTCTTTTGGCTTGAGGCTTCTTAAATCATCAATCATTACCTCCAAACTATCACAATCAATATCCATCAACGGAATCCCCTCATATGGATCATA
>CAYWOZ010000069.1:10381-15865 GCA_964458675.1 uncultured Saprospiraceae bacterium | reverse complement strand
CAACATAATAATTAAATGTATTTTTAGGGTGCATAAAATAAATATACGATGAAAAGATTAATATTCTTATCCATTTTGTTTTTCATTGGCCTAAGTGATATCGAAGCTCAAAATATTGGTCAGATTCCTTATTCTATAAATCTAGACCTATTTGCTACTGGATTTTCCACACCTGTGGATATAACTAATGCGGGTGATGATAGATTATTTGTAGTAGAAAGAATAGGAAGGATTCAGATCTTAAACCAAGATGGAAGTATCAATCCTGTTCCATTTCTGGACATTAATCCGCGAGTAATCAATAATTCGGGTCAAAGTGAACAAGGCTTGTTGGCTATGGAGTTTCATCATGACTATCTAAATACAGGTTGGTTTTTTGTACACTATATTGGAAATGACGGCAATACGGTAATCTCGAGATTTGAGGTGAATCCTAACAACCCAGATGTAGCCAATCCTGCGTCTGAGAGTATTATTTTTACACTACAGCAACCCTTTGGTAATCATAACGGAGGCTCTATCAAGTTTGGGCCGGATAATATGTTATATATTGGGATGGGAGATGGAGGCTCAGCGAATGATCCAGAAAATTTTTCTCAGAATCCTAATTCCCTCTTAGGTAAAATGATTCGAATCGATGTTGACAATGGCCTCCCTTTTAGCATACCTGCTGATAATCCATTCGTAAATTCGCCAGATACATTAGATGCTATTTGGGCTTTAGGGGTGAGAAATCCTTGGAAGTTTTCCTTTGATAGTGCTACTGGTGATTTGTGGATTGGAGATGTAGGTCAAAGCGAATATGAAGAGATAAACTTCCAAAGTGTCAATTCTGCTGGAGGAGAAAACTATGGTTGGAGATGTCGAGAAGGGAATAATGACAATATAACTTCGGGCTGTGTTGGCCCCTTTGAACCTGCAGCGGTGGAGGTTCCTCATACGGGAACTAATCATTGCTCCATAACAGGAGGCTATGTGTATCGTGGAAATGAAAATATGTTTGGAAGCACTACACCTATATATTTGTTCGCAGACTATTGTTCGAGTGCAATTTTTGGGGCTTATCCGGAGTCGAATGGTACATCTGATTTTGCATTTGTGGAGTTAGGTCGTTTTCAGGGTAATGGATTTGGCACATTTGGAGAAGACAGTAATGGAGAGCTATATATTGCAGCTGCCAATAATGGCCGAATATTCAGAATCAATGCTGAATGTAATATTGAATTGGATGAACTGGAGGTGAACGCAGCATCCTGTGTAGAAGCAAGTGATGGGTCTATATCTTTACCAAGTCAATATGTAGATCTATTCGACATACAAGTTGTAGATGTCACTAATCCGAGCATTGATTTGGATGCAAACAACTTACCACCTGGAAACTTTGAAGTCACAGTATCTAGATTTGGATGCGAAAGAGTATTCCTTGAAGAGGTAGTTCAGATTGAACAAACTCCAGTGCAAATTGAGTTAGATGAAAATGCTAGTACCTTAACAATTTTGACTGATGGAGTTTCTTACAGATGGTTCATAGATGGAGTATTCGAATTTGAAGGACCTGGTAATGTAATTGCATTTCAAGAAGGAGGAACTTTTTTAATTCGCGTAGAGGTAGTGTTAGCCAATGGCTGTATACTCGTTTCTGAAGAGCAGGAATTTATTATCATTACGAGTACAGAGAATATAGCAAACTTGACCTC
The DNA here is from genome assembly GCA_964458675.1 of uncultured Saprospiraceae bacterium. GTDB lineage: Bacteria > Bacteroidota > Bacteroidia > Chitinophagales > Saprospiraceae > JALZVN01. Next base: position 14,168 of record CAYWOZ010000069.1, on the reverse strand, counting down.
ATTTACTTTAGCACCCAATCCAGTAGAAGATATTCTGACAGTGGAGCTACTAACAGACCGCAAAGAAGAGCTAAGCTTGACTATTATCGATGCCGCAGGAAGGGTGTTTCAAACACACCAGCATGTCTTGTTAGGAGAAGGAACCTATACATTCAATTTGAAAGAACTGGCGAGTGGGGTATATTTCGTACTAGTATCCAATGGGGAAATCATACAAACAAAACGAGTTGTCAAACAATAGTCTTAGACTCTTAATTGTTACTCTCTTAATATGGAATACTATCACGCTGCTAGGGCAAGGTGCGGATAAATTTTCCTTTAATTTCAGGATAGGATTGATTGTGGAATACGGAACACATGTCAATCGTCTTGGGGTATTAGCTTCTACAGCTACCCAATATTCGGCTACTCAATTCAATGCAGAACTACGCGGATATTTTAATTTCAAAACACTTGGCCCTGCTCAAAAGGGTTACGAAACCGCTTGGTCTATTGGTGTCGCACAAGGTTTTGGCAGAGGCTTTGTTACTGACAATCCCTTGATTGATAGTCATTATTTCGATTCTGGAAAACGCTTCACCCTGGGTTACACTTTTACCAAGTATGATGATCGGATAGAGACAAGCCAAGGAACAGGGAGTGTGTTTTTCGCACATAGAGATTTTTTCTTCAACTTTGAAAACGACTTATTTGGGAACACTCATGGAAGAGATAGATTTAGAACAGGAGGAGTGAGTTTTCACTATTATTATGATCGCTGGCTGTTTTCTATCAAAAATATCATTTGGACAGGGGAGACTAGATGTAAGGAAAAAGTATCCTATACAGATACAGATTATCCTTCTAGATATGGTTATCAGGATGTGACCAAGTGTAAGTATGGTCACTTGTCTCATGGGATTGCAGCGTTTAATGTAAGATATATGCCGGAAGATTGGTTTGGCCAAAATCTCAATGCAGCTCTTGGACTAGATCATGAGTGGATACGACATTTTTTACAAAACAAGATTATACATGACATGTACTTTGTGCCAGATGCTATCAATCCATCCCAAAACTTGCATTACCCTATGTTAGATGAAAATGGGGATGCTTATCTATTTCTAAAAGAACAGGTATTGAAAAAACCAAGGATTTATGCACAGCTTTCAGCTAATGGGCATTGGTTATATTAGAGCGAGAATCTCTTTGTGGATGCGATGTACTTGTTTGATAAGCGAAGTGTTTCCATCATTATTAATCACAAAGTCTGCTTTCTTTACCTTTACAACCTCTGGCATTTGCTTATTGTCTCTAGCTATTACCTCCTCCTTACTTACCCCATCTCTTTTCATTACTCTTGCTACACGGATATCTAGGGGAGACGTGACGACTATGATTTTATCCATAGATTTATAATTATCACTTTCTATGAGCAGTGCAGCTTCCTTCAGCGTATAAATTGCTTGTTTTTGATTTTTAGACCATTGAGCACTATGTCTTCTGACTGCGGGGTGTACTATATAGTTGAGCCTTGTAAGCATCTGAGTATTGTTAAACACAATTCCCCCAATGAACTTGCGGTCAAGAGACCCATCCTCTTGATAAGCCTTTACCCCAAAGAGCAGCTTGACTTGTTCCCTTACCAAAGGGTCTTCTGTCATCAATTTTTTGGCTTCAGTATCTGCATAGTATATAGGTATACCAAGCGTTTCAAACATCTTGCAGATTGTAGTTTTGCCGCTTCCTATATTACCTGTGATACCTATATTCATTTGGTTATTTTTATGGCTTATGGGATGTTCAATATTTTATGAGTTTGAATACTTAATTTCCATTTGGGATTCTCTTTACAGTATTGGATACTGGCGGCGATGTTTTTTGCCTGGTCTTTATTATCCATCGGTTGTAGATATCTATGCGTATAGTGCATAACATCAAAGTCATTTGGATCTATACCTACTTGTGGATACACTATTTTGAGTTCATCACCAGAGGTGGCTACAATGTCTGTGTTAGCTTTCGGGCTCATACATACCCAGTCAACGCCATTAGGTATTTCTATAGTACCATTTGTTTCTACGGCTATTTCAAATCCATAGGCATGCATTTGGGCACACAAATCAGAATCTAATTGTAGTAGTGGTTCACCTCCAGTAAAAACAACAAATTTATGATGCGGATCCAGTTTTGGCCAGAGAGAATCAAGTAGCTTGGCCAATTCTTTGCCTGAGTATTTTCCTCCTAGTTCACCATCCATACCCCAGAAGTCAGTATCACAAAATTGGCAAATCGCTTTTGGTCGGTCTTTCTCTAGGCCATTCCAAAGGTTGCACCCTGAAAATCGGCAGAATATAGCTGGTCGCCCACTATGAAACCCTTCACCCTGGAGGGTATAGTATATTTCCTTTATTTTATAATTGTTTTTCACTGGGTCTTTTGTAATTCACCTCTTTTAATTATTTATCTTGCCTCTTTCTAGAGTAGGTCAATGCAAAAGTATATGTTTCAAATCTATTTTTACCCATATCTAAATGAGGAAAACGATATTGACGGTTTCCAAGCTCAGCTTATCAACGATTCTGATAGGGATTTTTTGTATGACATTACTTATAGTTCCAATCGGCAGACTCCAAAACGATTTACTTCTCAAGTCTTGTCATTTGGCGATCAAAAGCTAAACTATCTAAAATTTGACCACCTCAATGAGTCTCCTTTTTATAACATCACCATATGGGAAAAGCAGACTAAAGGGACAGGACCAGCTCAGGCATTTGTTGTCAAAATCAAAGCCAAGTCCTTTTTTAAACATAAGCATGTAGATTCCTACACTCTACAGACTTACTATAAGCTCGCTTTAGAGCCTGTTAATACAAAGGAAGCCTCACCAGGAGAATCCCTAAAGAATTATACACGAACAGTTCAGAATGAGCAGGAAGTGACCTCTGCTACACCTATCCAGATAGATCTTATGGACAAAGCCAATTTTCGCACTTCTCTTGACCTACATATTGAGCAGTTGGTTGCTGATTCAAGCAAGATGAATACGTTCGAAAAACTCCAGTACCAAATATTCAAGGCGAAAGAGTACTTAGAAGAAGCATATATGTTGGGTATCGATAAAGTTTATTTGTTGCATGGGGTAGGTAAGGGGCGCTTGAAGGACGACTTGGCTGTCATGCTAAAGTCGGACCCTACGGTTGCCTCATTCAAGAACGAATACCACGGATCCTTTGGTTATGGAGCCACGGAGGTGATATTTAAGTAGAAGTGCTATAAAGTTATTTGACTTATTTGGGGCTGTCTCGACCTGCGGCGAGCACGCGCCATTCGAGGGTGACCGTGCTACGCACCCATTCCTGCGTCATGGCCTCTACTGTCGCTCATCTCTACGCGCTCCGCTTGTCGTGCTTTGTCGCCTAGGGCGAGTCGCGATATTAGTTTTTGGAAATTGTTGTAGGTGCCCTTTATTGAATAAAGGCCCAAACTCATTGAATTTGGACCTTTATTTTATTTCTTATTGATAATCTTTCGCCTATTTCTTTTTCTTCTTTTTAGGCTGAATGATAACAATCATTCTTCTACCTTCCATTTTTGGAAGTGCCTCTGCAACACCCACTTCTTCTAATTCTTTTAAGAATTTCAAAAGTAGTAATTCACCTCTATCCTTAAAAACAATAGTTCTTCCTCTAAAGTGAACATAAGCCTTTACTTTGGCTCCTTCTTCAAGGAACTTATATGCATGACGCATTTTGAATTCGAAATCATGATCATCCGTATTAGGACCAAATCGAATTTCCTTTATAAC
>CAYWOZ010000069.1:0-10281 GCA_964458675.1 uncultured Saprospiraceae bacterium | reverse complement strand
ACTAGACGTATTTTTTGGGAAGTGATGTATTTGTTGATTTTGTAGTTGTGCTCTGGTTTTCTTACAAAGTTTCTTGATCTTCTATTGGCCAAATGTTTATTTTTTAATGAATAAATTATAATCGTTTAAATATAGGATAAAAATTAAAAACTACACCTAAATAAAGGAATATTTGGGTGTAGTCTTTACGAATTTTAAGAAATATTACTTTTTAGACTCCGATTTTTTAGATTTATCATTCGAAGAGCTAATTTTCAATACATTATTCTTTTTGTCTAATGAAGCTTTTAAAGCAGTCCCTTCCACTGGGTTGTTATTAAGGATGTACTCTGCTAAAGGATCTTCGATATACTTTTGTATAGCTCTAGAAAGTGGACGAGCTCCAAACTGTGGGTCATATCCTTTTTCCGCCACAAAGTCTTTGGCATCATCAGTAAGCTTTAATGAAAAGCCCATTCCCTCTAATCTCTCAAACAAGTCCTTCAAAGTGATATCAATAATTTTGAAGATGTGCTCTTTCATTAGCTTCTTGAATATGACTATATCATCAATTCGATTCAAGAATTCAGGAGCAAATACCTTTTTGATAGCACTTTGCAAATAAGTTTGATCATGTTCTTCTTTTGCTTTATCCGTCATACCAAATTTGATAGAGCGTTCCATCTCTTTGATACCTATGTTAGCAGTCATAATGATTAAGCAGTTTTTAAAGTCGACCTTTCTACCCATACCATCGGTCAGTTGACCATCATCCATTACCTGGAGTAGAATACTAAAGATATCTCTATGCGCTTTTTCTATTTCATCTAGTAATATTACGGAGTAAGGCTTTCTTCTTACTTTTTCAGTCAGCTGACCACCTTCCTCATAACCTACATATCCAGGAGGCGCTCCTATAAGTCTACTTACAGAAAATTTCTCCATATATTCACTCATATCGATGCGAATAAGTGCTTCTTCAGAGTCAAAAATGTATTTAGCCAATACTTTAGCCAATTCCGTTTTACCTACACCCGTTGGACCTAAAAATATAAAGGAACCAATTGGTTTAGATGGATCTTTAAGTCCTATTCGATTACGCTGGATGGCTTTAGTTACTTTCTGAATAGCTTCATCTTGGCCAATTACATTTCCAGACAAATCATCTGACATTTTTACCAACTTAGAGCTTTCAGATTGCGCCACTCTTTTAACAGGGATTCCAGTCATCATGGCTACTACTTCGGCTATATCGTCTTCTACTACTGGGTAACGTTTCGTCTTTGATTCTTCTTCCCATTCTACCTTAGCAAACTCTAACTGTCTTACAAGCTTGCTTTCATCATCTCTTAAGTCGGCAGCTCGCTCATATTGCTGATTCTTAACAGCTTGGTTCTTGAGTTCTTTAAGGTCTTCTATTTTCTTTTCAAGGTCTTCTATATGTTTTGGTACATGAATGTTTTTTAAGTGTACTCTTGCACCTACTTCATCTAGTACATCTATAGCCTTATCTGGAAGGAATCTATCACTTATATATCTATCACTCAATTTCACACATGCTTCTACCGCATCATCAGAGTAATTCACATTATGGAACTCTTCGTATTTAGCTTTTATATTATTAAGTATATGTACTGCTTCTTCAGCTGAAGGTGGTTCTACTAATACTTTTTGAAATCTTCTATCTAATGCACCGTCCTTTTCTATATGCTGACGATATTCATCTAGGGTAGAAGCCCCTATACATTGGAGCTCTCCTCTTGCTAAGGCAGGTTTGAAGATATTTGAAGCGTCCAAAGATCCTGTAGCACCTCCTGCACCCACTATAGTATGTATCTCATCTATGAAGAGAATTACGTCTCTACTTTTTTCGAGCTCATTCATGATAGCTTTCATTCGCTCTTCAAACTGACCTCTATATTTAGTACCTGCTACCAAAGCAGCAAGATCAAGCATTACTAAACGTTTATTAAAAAGTGTTCTGGATACTTTCTTTTGGTTGATACGTAATGCTAGCCCTTCAACAATGGCCGTTTTACCCACACCTGGCTCACCTATTAATATTGGATTGTTCTTCTTTCTTCGACTAAGGATTTGAGATACTCGTTCTATTTCTGTTTCTCGTCCTATGATAGGGTCTAATTTACCCTCATCTGCTAATCTTGTAATATCTCGACCAAAATTGTCTAAAACTGGAGTTCTTGATTTAGAATTGCCCTTTCTCTGAAATTTACCAGATTGCTGATCTTCTTCATAATTTTCTTCAGATTCAGAAGCACTATTAAATACATCAGGATATGTAAACTCTTGTTCTTGTTTGACATAATCCATTTCAGTTCTGTAGATTTCATAATCTACATCGAATTGTCTTAATATTCTACTCGCAAGGTTTTCCTTGTGCTTAAGAATAGAGAGCATAAGGTGCTCTGGGCTAATTTCTTCACTTTTAAGCATCTTGGCTTCAAGAAATGTAACTTTTAACACTTTTTCTACTTGCTTATTTAAAGGTAGCTCACCTATATTAATAGTAGCTTTTGTATTTGTTCTTGATTGAATAGATTCTTCTATGCTATTCTTAAGGGCTACTAAATTTACATCCAAAGATTTAAGCACCTTTACAGCGAGGCTTTGCTTTTCTTTGACTAATCCTAGAAGCAAATGTTCAGTACCAATATAATCATGTCCCAATCTAATGGCTTCCTCTCTGCTTGCAGTTATTACCTGCTTTACTATCGGTGAAAATTTTTTACTCATTATTTGATTTTTAAATAGGCAATTAAGACGTTGCACGGTTTAAACTAATATTTTGTGTTCAATGATAACATATAATATGAAAAAGACATAATAATATGTTTGATTTTGAATTATACTCAATGGAAATTGGTTAGGGATAAATTATGCGACTTTATTTTGGTCGATATCAAGGCGAAAAACTGAGGCAATGCCGTAGCATTGGCAAAGTTTTTTAACGAAGATAGTGACCAAAAGAAAAAGCAGAAATGTCCCAAACCACTTTCTTTTGAGTATATGTCCTGAAGTAATCGTAGTACTATTCTTTTTAAATTGACCTATAATAAGGATTTAAGCTACTAGAATATCAGATTTAAGCCATAAATCATTGTATTCGAACACTATAATGTTAACGTTAAAACGCTCTCTAAAGTTGGCTTAATTTATATAGATATAGTTTTTAATAATTTACCAGTATTTGTTAATAAATAAATATATTGCAGGATAGAAAAATAGAAATGAAATATACCGCTGACAAACAAGAAAATTATTGTGTGCTTACTATTGAAGAGGAAAATATTAACTCTTTGTTAGCTCCGCACCTAAAGTCTGAGTTTGTAATTATCAAAAATGAAGGGGCTAAAAATCTTATTCTTAACCTTGAGAAAGTAAAATTTGTCGATAGCTCTGGTTTAAGTGCTATTTTAACTGCAAATAGATTGTGGGCTGAAGGAGGAAGCTTTATCGTTACAGGTGTTCACAATGAAAATGTAAAAAAACTCATCTCTATTTCAAGATTAGATACTGTACTTACTATTATACCAACTGTTTCAGAATCAATAGATTATCTCTCTCTTGAACAAATCGAAACGGATTTAAATTCAGAATTAGATATGGACAATTAAAATATATCTAAATATCTAACAATAATTTCCCTAGATAGAAAATTATTACTAATTTTGCCTAGCCCCAAAATAACCTACCAAAACAACTTATCTACATTTAAAGACTACTAATGTTTTTATGAGCCCGTCGCAGGCTTATTAACTAAAATTACCAACCGATTTCTAATTTTCAAATCGCTCAATGAGTGCGTTTCAAAATTTAGTGTGCCTACTATTTGCTATTAACTGGTTTTTATAGTATTTTTCAACACAAATAGTATGTCACAATCGTTCGGCTTTTTGCACCAAATTATATTTTGATAGATTTGATTTAGACCAATTATTTATAATTTTTAAGGGCAAAAAATAAAAAAATGGAATTTTATTTTGCAATAAAGCAATAGTGACGATATTTTGGTGTAATTATTGCTGAAAACATATTGTTATCATGTAACAAAAAGAGGGTTTTTACATTTTCTTTTTTTGAATACATGGGAATGAGTTAATAAAATACAAATTTACTATTAGGACACTTTTACAAAAGGGAACTATGCAACTATTCTTACACTCTGAACAGTGCCAATCGTTTGTTAATTCAAATAGGTTGGTTTTGCTCGTTATATGTTCTGTATGTGAAGCATGCAAACTTCCTTTCTTTCAAGTTTTCTCTAAAATAAATTCGCATACCATTCCTTTTATGACTCTCTCCAATTTGAAAGAGTTGAAGAGATTTAGCAGGATAATTCATTATTTCACATTTAATAAGTTTTAATTTTCATTAAAATTTTTACTGACAATTAATCTAATCTATTTTAAGATGAGACAAATTCAACACACAATCAACTCTTTATTTTGGGCATTTTGCTTAACTATTTGTAGTAGTTATGGACTCTTTGCTCAAAGCACTTATGGCTCAAGTTCTTTCGATTGCAACACGGGATCCATTATAGAAACGCGAGTTACTGGTCTTGAAAATACCAACTGCCTTAATGTTCCTAATTCAGGAAACGTAATTGATATTATTGCAGAGGTATGGATACAAGGTCAAGGTAATTGTAGCCCATTACCCAATACCATTCAGATAAATGGTGTGAATGTCCCATATGATGTTCAGATTCCGGGAGCCTTTGTTGAACGGATTTATAGAGTTAGGCTAAACGGTGGCCCAAGCCAAGTGTGTATTACACCTGTATCTGGTTGTATAATGTCTTCTATGGCATTATACATCGAAAGACCATCTGCAACTGGAGCTGCTGTGCTTTTCACTGTTGATGAGGAGCTTCACGAAAATGGGTCTGATGATTGTACAACGATTAATATCCCTCTTTCTGGAGCCATGGGTTCAAGAGATATTGATGTAATGATTCCTATACATGAGAAAGATAATGATAGAACGGCTAGAGCAACTGCTACCGCTGGAGGTGTTTCTAGAACTAGAAACATTACGAATAACGTCTCTAATCAAGGGGGGCTTATTTCTATTACGCTTCCAAATGTACCAGAGAGCGCTTCAAATTTAAGTGTTCAGGTTTGTTCGCCTGCCAATATAGGAGATTCATTTGGTATTGGTATAGTAGGTGTTAGTTCTGGTGAATGTGGATCTTGTGATGCAGAGTTGACGGTTAGAAATGATGGATGTTGTGTAGTTCAAGTACATGATTGGTCTGCAAATCCAGATGTGTTTCTTGCAAATGTAAACCCTGGTCAATCACGTGATTTCCCGGTCACTGTTGGTCAAAGATTTAGAGTTGTTGGGCCAACTATAGCGAATAATCTATTTGATGAATCTATAACTATCGCTGAATGTACTGATCAGGTTTTCACAGTGGAGCCTTTGTTTTGTGGTAGAGAGGTTGAAGTAACAAACGATGGATGTTGTATAATAGAGTTATATGATTGGGGTCCTGGACTCGGAGATGTTTATATCGCAGATCTAGACCCTGGGCAAACAAGAACAGTTACGATTGATGATGGCAATGCTCTTAGAGCAGTTGGAGAAGATTTTAATGATTCAGCTTTCGATGAGTCTTTCACGCTGCCTTCTAGTGGATGTGGCCCATTTAGGACCTCTTTTACACCAACTTTTTGTGGTTTAGATATAGAAGTTACCAATAATGGATGTTGTGATGTCGAATTATTTGATTGGGGTATTGGAGATGTTTTCTTAGCTGATTTGGCTCCTGGCCAAACACGCACAGTAAATATTACTTTTGGAAACAGACTTAGAGTTACTGGCCCAAATTTTAATACAAATATTTTCGATATTAATTTTGATCCACCCAACGGATGTGGACCATTTAATTTCAATATTGATCCAAGATTTTGTGCAGAAGTTTCTTGTCCACCAGATATTGAAATAAGCTGTGTTGATTCGACGAACCCTAATAACACTGGCACTGCAACTGGTAACTGTGGCAATCCTGCACCTACTTTTTCAGATTCATTCTCTGGATCGTGTCCAGAAATTCTCACAAGAACGTGGACTTATACCGCAGGAAGCTCAGTACAAACTTGTACTCAAATTATAACTATTGTAGACGAGCTTGACCCTTCATTGCAGAATGTACCTCAAAATATGACGGTTGAATGTGATAATGTCCCTGGTCCGCCAAATGTAACAGCTACAGACCAATGTAATGATGTAGAAGTTTCTCTTTCGGAATCATCTACACAAGGAAATAACCCTAATAATTGTAATTATTATGAGTTTGTTATAACAAGAACTTGGACTGCTGAGGATATTTGCGGAAATTCTGTTTCCAGCACAAGAACAGTTACTGTTGAAGATACTACTGCCCCTAATATAGGTACTAATGCTTCAAATATGACTGTAGAATGTAATGGAGAAGGCAATGAAATGCAATTAAATGCATGGCTCGCTGATAATGGTGGAGCACGAGCTACTGATAATTGTAGTAATGTGATTTGGTCTAACAATTTTACAGATAATGTATCAAATGATTGTGGAGCTACAGGCGACGTAACTGTTAGATTTACAGCTGCTGATGTTTGCGGCAATACTACTAATACAACCGCTACATTTACAATTCAGGATACAACGAACCCTACTATTGATACACCTGCTTCTGATAGGACTGTTGAGTGTGACGGAGAAGGAAATCAAATGCAATTAGATGCATGGCTCGCAAATGATGGAGGTGCAAGAGCTAGCGATGTTTGTGGAGATATTGTGTTTACAAATAATTTTAATGGCCTTTCAAATGATTGTGGAGCTACTGGTTCCGTAACTGTTGTTTTTACTGCAACCGATGATTGTGGTAATACAAATACATCGACTTCAACATTTACTATCGAGGATACCACACCTGTTGACTTTACACCAGGCTCCGATGAAACAGTAGAGTGTGACGGTAGTGGAAATACAAATCAATTGAATGCATTTATCGCAAGCCATGGTGGAGCTACTGCAACGGATGTATGTAGCTCTATCACATGGACTGATAATTTTGATGGTCTATCAAACGATTGTGGAGAAACTGGAACGGCTAATGTGACATTTACTGCTACGGATGCATGTGGAAATACAAATCAGACTACAGTAAGGTTTACTATTGTTGATACTACGGACCCTACGATTAATAATGAAGCAAGGAATATGACTGTAGAGTGTAATGGCTCAGGCAATAATGCTCAATTAAATGCATGGTTAGATGACAACGGTGGTGCTACTGCTAGTGATATTTGTAGTGGTGTTGTTTGGTCAAATGACTTTACTAACCTTTCAGATTTATGCGGAAATACGGGTGCAGCAACTGTAACTTTTACAGCTACAGATGATTGTGGTAACTCATCAGTAACATCTGCAACATTTACAATCGAAGATACGACCAATCCTAGTATAGATACTCCAGCTTCTGACTTAACTGTAGAATGTGATGGAGATGGAAATATGGGTGAGCTTAATGCTTTTTTAAATACAAATGGTGGCGCTGAAGCTAGCGATATTTGTAGCGGTGTTGTCTGGGACAATAATTTCACAGTTCTAAGTGATGATTGTGCAGCAACAGGTACAGCAACTGTAACATTTACGGCTATTGATGATTGTGGTAATACAAACACGACAACTTCTACCTTTACTATTGTAGACAATACCCCTCCAGCAATTCTTACTCAAGCTGAAGATACTGTTCTTGAATGTGATGGAAATGGAAATATGGGTGCGATAGACGCATGGTTAAATAACAATGGAGGAGCTACGGCTTCAGATGTATGTGGCGGGTTTACTTGGACAAATGATTATACGAATTTGTCTGATGATTGCGGTGCGACTGGAACTTCATTAGTGACATTTACTGCTACAGATGAATGTGGAAACGAAAGCACTACCTCTGCTACTGTTACAGTAGAAGATACGACTAATCCAACAATAGATTTACCGGCATCAGATATGGTAGTAGAGTGTAATGGCTCTGGAAATCAGATGGAATTAAATGCATGGTTAAATAATAATGGTGGTGCTGTGGCTTCGGATGTATGTAGTGGTGTAGTCTGGACATTCAGCCCAGATCCAGCAACACTTTCTGATGATTGTGGCGCTACTGGTGATGTAACAGTTACATTCAGAGCTACTGACGATTGTGATAATTTTAGCGAAACAACGGCTACTTTCACAATTGAAGATACAACCGATCCAACTATTACTGCTGCTTCTGATATGGTAGTGGAGTGTGATGGTGATGGAAACCAAATGCAATTAAATGCTTGGTTAAATAATAATGGTGGTGCTACAGCAAGTGATGTTTGTAGTGATGTAGTTTGGACATTTAGTCCAGATCCAGCTGTACTTTCTGATGAATGTGGAGCTACAGGAGAAGTAACTGTTATTTTTACAGCTACAGATGACTGTGATAACTTCTCTCAAACAACAGCTACTTTCACTATAGAAGATACAACATCTCCTAGTATAGATACACCTTCTTCTGATTTGGTATTTGAATGTGATGGCGATGGAAATGAAGCCCAATTTGATGCATGGTTAGCTGATAATGGTGGTGCTGTGGCTACAGATATATGTAGTGATGTTGTATGGACTTTTGAGGTTACGCCTTTGACAGATGATTGCGCTGAAACAGGTACAGCAACTGCTGTATTTACAGCAACTGATGATTGCGGTAATACAAGTCAAACGACTTCTTCATTTACTATAGAAGATATAACTCCTCCAACTCCAGTTTGTCAAGATATTACTATCCAGTTGGATGGTGATTGTTTTGCAAGTATTACACCTGAAGATATCGACAATGGTAGTTCTGATGTGTGTGGTGATATTGCAAATTTAGAATTAGATATAACTGAATTTACTTGTATTGATGATGTAGGAGACAATACAGTTACTTTGACAGTTACTGATGAATGTGGAAATCAGGATGAATGTCAAGCAACTGTTACAGTTGAACAGTTTGACCTTGCATTAAGAACAATTCTAGCTCCAGGTGAAGATGAAAGAGTGTATCCTGGAGAAGATATAACTTTCAAAATTGAAGTTCATAATCAAGGTACTTTAACAGCTTCAAATATTGAGATTACAGATTATATTCCAGATGGCCTTACACTAAATGATCCGGCATGGAGTCAAGCTGGAGGAAATGCTGTTTTGACCTTACCTGGTACTTTAGCTCCAGGAGCAATGACTATGGTTGAAATAACTTTTACAGTAACTCAGCAATTTGAAGGATCAATTGTAAATGAAGCTGAAATATCAGATGCAGATGCACCAACTGGATTCAATAATACGGATGTTGATTCAGTTGCTGATACCAATCAGAATAATGATGATGGAGGTGAAGTTAATGGACCAACTGATGATGTTATCAATCAAGGATGTTGTAGCCCCGCTGGAGAAGGAGATGAAGATGATGCAGATCCAGAAGATATCATGGTTGAAGTATTTGATTTAGCCTTGAGAAAGACCCTTGCCGCTGGTGAAGATGCAAGAGTATATCCTGGTGAGACAGTTACATTTGATATTGAAGTTTTCAATCAAGGAACTGTTGAAGCAAGTAATATTGAAGTAACTGATTATGTGCCTGCTGGCTTAACTGCAGTAGGCTCATCAACTCTTGATTTTGGTACTATTGCTCCAGGCGAGTCAACAGTTATTCAAATCTCGTTTACAGTTGATAACGCATCAACTTCTGCTACATTAATTAATAGAGCAGAAATTTCTGACGCTACTGATGAATTTGGAGATAGACCAACTGATATTGATAGTGTTCCAGATGCGAATGATGGAAACGATAATGAAGTAAATGATGAAATTAATAATGGAGGAGGAGATGAAGATGATGCAGATTTAGAACCATTAGAATTAGAAATATTTGACCTTGCTTCTAATATTACTTTAGCACCTGGAGAAGATGATAGAGTATATCCTGGTGAAACGGTAGGCTTTAAAGTTACGGTATTCAACCAAGGTACTGTAAGTGCTCAGGATATTGAGGTTACTCTAATGATACCAGATGGTTTGACTTCCACTATGGGAATTGCAAACATGGGTACTATAACATTTGCTGGACCTATTGCTCCTGGAGCAATGGAAATGCAGATTATTGAATTTAATGTTGATACAGGAGTTACTGCTGCAGCGGAGCTTATTATTAAAGAAGAAATCTCTGATGCTCAAGATGAGTTTGGCGATAGACCAACTGATATAGATTCTACACCAGAT
>CAYWOZ010000068.1:0-15979 GCA_964458675.1 uncultured Saprospiraceae bacterium | reverse complement strand
AAGAATTGAATGTATATATGACTACCTATTCTAAAAAATTGGAGGTGAGGCAAACCTCTAGTCCCAACCCACCTGTTCAAAAAAAAAAGAGAATAGCCATTCCTATCGCACCAGTTCTAGAGACAGGCATCAGTCGAGTGGATCTTTTCGCTAGTAGGGATTTGAGCCCTAAAGGGGTAAGTCCGACGACGCGTTTTCACATTTTTAAGACAGGGGAGAGCTTAATGGATATAGTGAGAGAGCATGGTACTTTTAGTCTTGCGGAGCTCTTGGCGGTAAATGGCTTAACGGTGGATTCTAATATTTTGCCTGGGACTAAGATAAAAATTCCATAAATTTTGAATGCTTGCCCAGCGTAACTTTTGCGAAGTTGGGGTGAATTATAAATTATGAATTTTTAAATCTCCATCTTATACCTGACCGTTAACATAGGTTATCTGGAATTTCGGATAGACAAAACCTTGCTCACGTTTCCATATTTTTCCAATAATAGACTAGCTTCTTTCGAGTCCACATTGCACTCATCCATCACCATACGAAGGGCTCTATCTTGTAGCTTTTGATTGCTCATTTTCATGTCTACCATTTTGTTTCCTTTCACCTTGCCCAGCTTTATCATGAGGGAGGTGCTGATCATATTGAGTACCATTTTTTGAGCAGTTCCTGCTTTCATACGCGTGCTACCCGTGATGAACTCTGGACCAACTACTACTTCGATAGGGAAATCCGAAGTTGCTGCAATTGGACTATCTGGATTGCACACTAATGCGCTGGTTGTAATATTTGCTGCTTGACAGTCTTGTAAACCTCCGAGCACATATGGCGTGGTGCCAGAACTGGCGATACCGAGCACAATGTCTTTGTTCGTTATTTGATGAGTCTGTAAATCTTGCCAGGCGAGTTCCAGATTATCTTCCGCACCTTCTTTGGCGATTCGTAATGCGCTATCGCCGCCTGCTATAATGCCTATAATAGTGTTGTGGTCTACTCCGAAGGTCGGCGGACATTCACTTGCATCTAGTACGCCTAGCCTACCACTTGTGCCGGCACCAATGTAGAATAATCTGCCGCCTTGTTGTAGCTTTTGTTCAGCTACCGATATAAAATTTTCAATGGAATTTAACTGGTCAAAAACCGCCTTGGATACACTTTTATCTTCCTTGTTGATATTGAACAACAATTCACCAATAGGCATATTTTCAAGAGATGAATACTTGGATGGCTGTTCAGTAACTTTCATATTCTATATATTATACTAATCGGAAATTGCTATTGTTTCAGCCTGATTCTAGGATATACTCAATGGAAAGTGGTTTGGGGCAATTTGAGCGACTTTATTTTGATCAATATCGAGGCAAAAAATCGAGGCGATGCCTTCGCATCAACGAGATTTTTTAACGAAGATAGTGGGCAAAAGAAATAGCAGAAATGTCTCAAACCAATTTCTGTTGAGTATATATGGCAATCCGGTTGCCTTTTAAGTCCATAATTATGAAGGGCTTTTGATTTCAAATCCCTTTTACTTAATTTAGTTCTAACTAAATCTCTTAATAGTATAATGCGCTTTTTACTCCTTCTTCTTTTCCTCTATGCTGGTAATATTTCGGCTCAATCGTTTCAGGAGGAGGTTGTTTCAGCATTGGCTGTGGCGCAGATAGAAATATTCAGTCCATTAGAACAAAAAGCCTATCCATTGCGAAAGGATTTGAATTCTTTCTTTGCAACGGATTTTATTATTGATCATTCCGATAAGGTGGAAGTGCGTGTGGAGGTTTTGCGTTTTCCCCAGGACAGTTTGGCAATATCTAATCCACATATCAAAAATGGTATTCGTCTGGGGCAACTCATCGACAATATGAATGATGATCCTGTCACTTTGCATAAACTCGGTTCGGAGGACTTGGATTTCTTTGGAGCGGATTGGGCAACGCAAGCATTGTTTAATCCCAAAGAGGAGTTTTCCACCAAAAAGAACTGTCAGCTCATCACACTCTATAAGGAAGACGTCGGTTTGATCTTTCTCTATCTCTTGTTTGAAGATATTGAGAAGTATAAGGACGAGTGGCGGTATTTGATTGGCTTTGGTCTGGAGGAGGAGGTTGTTCCTGGGGGATAACTTATTCTCATCTCATACTTGATTGTTTTCCACCAAAGATGCCAAAGACTATTCTCTATTGTTCAAGACACCAAAGTCGTAAGTTGACTTGTATTTAATTTTTGGGAGCTATATACAATTCTACACTAAATATTTGCAAGTGGTGTAAACATGTGCTACATTGTGGTATGACTAATAAAGACTTCAATAGCATATTAGAACTTATCAATACATTTCCAAACGAGCAAGCTTGCATCGATCACCTCACAGAGTTGAGATGGGAAGGGAATATAGTTAGTCCTTTTGATCCTACTTCTAAGGTATATGTGTGTAAAGGCAACAAGTACAAGTGTAAGAATACAGGAAAGTACTTCAATGTAAAGACTAACACTATATTTGATAACACTAAGATTAAGCTTCAAAAGTGGTTCTTAGGTATATGGTTAGCTACATCTCACAAGAAGGGCATCTCTTCAATTCAATTAGGTAAGGATTTAGGTATTACTCAAAAGTCTGCTTGGTTTATGCTTGGTAGAATAAGAAAATGCTACGGTTTAGACAATGATAAATTGAGTGGTGAAGTTGAAGCAGATGAAACATATATCGGTGGTAAGGAAGGGAATAAGCACCTATCTAAGAAGATTAAAAACGCACAAGGCGGTAAGGGTAAAGCACCAGTTTTAGGCATGGTAGAGCGTGACGGTAAGCTAGTAGCGAAGCACGTTAAGAACACTAAATTGACTACTCTATCGCAAGAAATAATCAAGAACGTAAAGTAAGGTACTAAGGTCTATACAGACGAATACAGCTCACATAAGAAGCTTAGAAGGGTTTATGACCATAGCGCGGTAAAGCATTCAGCAGGTCAATACGTGAACGGTAGAGTACACACAAACACTATTGAAAGCTTTTGGGCTTTACTTAAGCGTGGTATCTTTGGTATTTACCATTTCACATCTAAGAAGCACTTACAGTTATATGTAGACGAATTTGCATTTAGATATAATTCACGTGAAATGAAGGAAAGCGAAAGATTTACCTTATTTTTAGAAAATATGGGTACTAGAACTACCTACAAAACATTAACGAATGGATAAACTAGAGGAGAAGGATTTTATTTTTTATAGATCACCTAAAGACGGGCAAACAAAAATTAGGGTTGCGCTTACAGACGGTACGATATGGTCAACTGTAAAAGGAATGGCAATACTATTTAATACATCTCGACAAAATATTGAAAAACATATTAAGAAAATATTTTCAAGCGGTGAGCTATCTAAAGATTCAGTATGCAACCACAGGTTGCATACTGCCGAAGATGGCAAAGAATATGGTGTAAATACGTATAATTTAGATCTAATCATTGCTCTAGGATATCGGGTTGACTCTTATGAAGCTACTCAATTTAGAATCTGGGCTACTAAAATTCTAAAGAAGTATGTTCAAAAAGGGTTTGTTTTAGATGACGAAAGACTAAAGCAGGGCTCTAACTTCTTTGGTGAAGATTATTTCTCTGAATTATTAGACAGAATAAGGGAGATTCGAGCATCTGAAAGAAGATTCTACCAAAAGATTACTGACCTATATAGGGATGCTAGTTATGATTATGATAAAGATTCACCTTTAACTAGTATGTTTTACAAGATTGTGCAGAATAAACTTATTTATGCCGTTGCTGGTATGACTGCTGCTGAGATAATAAAAAGTAGAGCCGACGCTAATGAACCTAATATGGGTTTAACAAATTGGAAAGCTCAAGCTATTGGCGGAAAGGTAATCGTTAGGGATATTATAGTATCAAAAAACTACCTTAAAGAAAATGAGATCAATTCATTAAATAGAATAGTATCTATGTTTTTAGATTATGCTGAGAACTTAGTTGAAAGGAAAGTTACAATGTCTATGCAAGACTGGAATACTGCACTTGACGACTTCTTACAATTTAATAGATACGATGTACTTAAGGATGCAGGAAGTATAAAGAAAAAAGTGGCAGATAGTATTGCAAAAAAAGAGTTTTCAAAATTCAGAGTCACGCAAGATCAAAATTTTCAATCTGACTTTGATAAAATCACACTCGAAATAAAGTCTGGCAATGTACCAAATGAAAAGTTTTCGGATTATGAAGAAGTAAAAGCAGAACTTTCAGACTTTGACAAAAAGCTTAAGCAAGCAATAGGTTACAATCCTAATAAGGATAAAAAGAATGGTAATAAGAAATAAGACATCATTTGTTTAACAAACATAAATAGTAAAACCATGCAAAAAGTAGTAATAGTAAATGTTTTAGCAAGAACTGGTAATAACCCTTACAACCAAATTGAATTCAAGGAATTGAATGAGCTGTTGGTTGACGGGTGGAAAGTAGTTCAGTTTTACCAATATGGAGTTAGCGACCAACTGTATTCAGTCACGATGACCTTTGTGATTGAAAAGTAAATACTTACTATCTCGCAATTGGATTGTATTTCTCTTTTTCTATTAATTCCAATATTTCATCTTCATCAACATTAAAGTCTGTACTTTTAAAGTAGTCCTTTAAAATGAATTTAGCATTTGATAATATAGAAATGCATTCCTTGCGAGATAGTCCTTTAAGTAAAATTAAAATCTCCTTTGTTTTGTTTGAATTACTGTTAATCATAATTTTTTTAATTTTAAATAGCACTCTATTTTGGTAGTAAAGTCATGCTATTTGCAGATGGTAAATAGATTGACAAGTGCATAAGTTTTTTGACATTAGGTAGTTCTGAAAAGCCCATTCGAGGTTGTGCGATTTCGCTCGTGCATCAGAATAAACCACCCCCTTAAAAAAGGATAAATCCTTTATCCTAAACTCCTATTTCTCATTTGGTGTAAACTTGTATGTAGTTCCCTAATTTTTTACTTGCTAAAAAATTCCAATAAACACCTAAGACCTCTTAAGTTTGTTCAAGGTAGCCAATAATCAATTTGATATTATTACCTCTGTTCGTTCTCCATTAGAAATGATTTTTTGTTGTCTAAATCCATTTGCATTTTCAATCGATAAAATCAGATTATTTGCTTGGCGGTTTATAGATATATCATGTTCCACACCAAATAAATAGATATTTTCTAATTCGATATAATTCCAGTTTTTGGGCAACCGTGGTTGGATATAAAAACTAGAAAAGCCGGAAGGTTCTAGTCCCAATAAGCCTTCTATAAATACTCTACAGTACAAAGCACTTTCTGCGGATAGGTGTTTCATATTATTCTCAGGAAAGGCTTCTACTGGATAAGGTACGTGAGAGTCCAAGAGCCTTTTTTTTGAATAGTCTTTTAATTTGGGTAATGCTATTTCCGTCTTTCCTGCTTTAAGGGCGCCCCTTAAAGCGTATAGTGTAGCACGATCCCAAAATTTTGGCTCATCTTCTTTTGCATCAGGATTGTATTCCACTAAAATTCCCTCTTCCGTCCACATTTTATCAAACAATGCTTTTATAGTACCTTCTTTTCTGTTTTCAATCCCCATTGTAAGGGGAAGGCAAATCCAATGACGTAAGAATTTATTTTCTTCAAAATATTTATAGGTCTCTAATCCCTCTAACTTTGCGCCAAAATAATTTTCTATAACCTGCTCCATTTCATTTTTTCGCGTTCCTAATTGACTTGCAAAATCATCTTCTCCTAATTGTGAAGCTATAAGTTTGCTAAATTTCAACCCTCCATAATACAAGCTTGAGGTAGATAAATTTGCGGTTCCCGTTTTTATTCTTCCTTCCATTTCATCCGATTCGGACTCTACTGCACCGTATTGATTTCTGTTATAATGGCAATAATTGAGACTCCATTTGATTAGTGGCCATAATTTTTTTGCATTTTCAATGTTTCCTGAATTAAGCAAATACAAAGATGTCCCGTAGGCGATCATTGCAGCATCTCCTCGGTCTAGGTGACCCATGGCAAAATTACCGTCCACCTCAAAAGCATAAGGAATATGAGAGTCATCAGTTGGAATATTTTCTGCGAATTTTTGATAGGCGTTATACGCTGCTTTTTTGCCTATCTCGTAACCTAGGTATGGAAAGAAAGGGCCGCTGTATTCTATTTGATCATTGGCCCAGATGCCTACATAATAATTACCTCCACCTGGGGAATGCACCAAGCCCATGGAGGAGTTAAAAATGCTTTCGGCCGCTCTGATTTTAGAAAAATAGAATAGTTGATTTAAGGTGTCATCTGGTGTTTTCAATACTAGATTACTCCGACACATGTTGAGTAAATCATTCCTACTCTGTCTTACTTTGACCGCAGAAAAAGTAGAATTTTCATCATCGATACTAGCGCTATAAAATAATGAGAAGTCCAAGGTTTCTTGGCTTTCCAAAGTATATAAACTCTGCTTACCACAATCAGAGTTAACATTAAAAGTATACGTTCCTTTATAGCCCTTTTCTTTAAAGCTTAAATTATTTTGACTCAAAGTAAAATGTATTTTGGAGTTCCCAATATTTTCCAACTTCCATTCCTCCACTAAAATCCTCTCTTCCATAGAGGGAAAGATGGTTTTTGTCAATTTTAAATTATTAATGGCTTGGAAATGAAAAGTGATTTTACCATTTATCTCTATGGAGTCTACTTTTGAATAAACAATAAGTTCATTTCCAATAGCAATGCTTGGAGCGAATTCGTCCCCAATCGTTTTTCTAAAATAGGCCCTATATTTTTTCCAGTCGGGTTCGTTGCTTTTATTGTAAGTCCGTAATTGCGGAAATATTATATCTCTTGAAATTTTAAGATTGCAATCTTCATCTGTAACATAGTATATAATAGCAGAGACTTTTGTCCCAGACATTTCTATATTGTCATTAACAGATGAAGATGACTTCTTCGACAGGTCCAGCTTTATACTTTTGCTACTTGAAAAACTCCATTTTTGCGCAATAGATGTATTAGATACGATACCTACAAGAAACAATAGTATAGCGATCTTCAAAAAATTATTTATCATTTACAAATAGATTTTATTTGGACAATCAAAACAACTATGCAGTTGTCATCTCAATCACCTTCTCCCCCGATACCACAAACACCTGATCCTTATTTTTTGTGCGCATAACCGCCGTACCCGTAAATTCCCCAAACGCAGGAAGTACACCTTGTTTCTCCGTGAAATGAAAACAAGGAAGTTTCATGCCCTGCTTCGCCACCCCTCGCAAATAGACCGCAGGATGAATATGCCCACATAGATTAAACAAATCATCTGGGATATCATCACTCTCCAAAGGATGATGTGTTAATATAAAAGGTGCTACTTCGTAAGGCTCTGGGTGAATAGCCATCTTTGCATACGCATACTGAGTCTCGTCCATGATGTCGTGATTGCCGACCACCAATTCGAAAGATATCTCTGAAAACTGCTTAGTGATAAAAGTGAAATCCTGCCAGGCTGTATTGCACTCACTATGAAACAAATCTCCAAGAATAATCACTCGCTTAGGATTCAAGTCTAGAAGCAGCGCAGTAAATTTATCAAAGTTGGACTGACGCACTTCCTTGGGAACTGGAATGCCAGCTTTTCTAAAATGAGTCGCTTTGCCGAGATGCAGGTCGGCTACGAATAGGGTAGCCGTTTTTTCCCATAACATGCCTTTGAAGGGATGGAGGAGAAAACTTTGTCCGCTGAGATAGAATTGTTGCATACGGTTTCAAAGATACAATCCATTGAGAAAGAAAATTAATTATTAGTATTGTAAATGCTTAGGTTCTACGATTGTGAATTTGTCATTCCTGAATAATGGACTTATTTCTTCTCTCAATCGCTTAATTCGCGTTCTTTTCTTACTCTTTCTTTGCCATTGCCGCAAAGAAACATGACCGCATGGGGCAAAGCAAAATTGGTCAAGTGGACCAATGTAATAAGGAAACCGAGGCGGCTGCCGAGGCATATAAGGTCATATTAACAACTATTTCTTTTATATAGATAATTCTTGCCTCGACAGGTTTGTCTCGGTTTCTTCTCTAAAAAGATACACCGTTTCTTTTTTGCTGCGCAACATTCAGTCATTATACAACTCTATCTTCATTTTAGAAATACGATCTTCGATAGATTCGGAACTCAGCTTAATGCGCTGTAGGCGATCGACAATAATGGGAAATGAAAATGGAGTGGCATTGCTTGGGGTTTGTTTGAGCATTTCTAGTCTTTGTATTCGTTGGAGTGCTGCACGTAGCCGTGCTTCTTCCAATTGGAAATTGAGCACCTCGTCATAGGCTTGGGCAAGCAATAAATTGTTGGCGTCGTACTGCGTGAAAACTTCAAAAAATAATTGAGAAGAGGATTGTAAGTGGCGGTCTTTTTTGTGCTTGCCAGGAAAGCCCTTGAAAATAAGTCCGCTGATGCTGGCAATATCTCTAAACTTACGGCGTGCCATCTCCGCACTGTTGATACTTGACTCGATATCGGACAGTAAATTGTCGGGACTAAATAATTGCTTGTCGACAATAGTCTCAAAATCTATCGGCTGATCAGATAACAACTCAAATCCATAGTCATTCATAGCAATAGAAAAACTAATCGCTTGCAACAATGAAATGCGATAAGCAATCAGCGCAGACATACCTTCATGCACATAGCGACCCTCAAAAGGGTAGACCAAGAGATGGTAACCCTCCTTACTTTTGAAGTATTCGATAAGGAACTGTTCGTCGTTGGGCACGGCAGAACGTTCTTGCTGCAGTTCGACTAAAGGGTAAATCTTTTGCAATTCTACATCTTCTAAATCTCCTCGGGATAGTTGATCCATCTTGTAGCGAAGCATGTCGGCCAACTGAACAGAGAGCTGCATACGACCACCCATCCAACTAGGAATTTTTCCTTTTTTCTTTTTACTCTTTTTGACTTGGGCGGTCATGCCTTTGATACGCACCAACTCTAAGCTACGTCCTGCAAACCAAAAATTATCTCCAGGACGCAGCTGAGCAATAAACCATTCTTCTACATTGCCAATCTTTTTTCCTGATACATAAGCTATATTCAGGGAGCCTTCTCCGACTATGGTACCGATGGATAATCGATGACGCATCGCTACCCTGCGATCTATCACCTTATAAATTCCTCCTTCAATTACGACTTTATTATACTCATCATAAGAGTCGAGCGAATCACCACCGCTAGTTATATAGCTGAGACACCATGCCCACTCATCTTCTGAAATGCTTCGGTAGGAGAAAGTCTTCTTTACTTCTTTAAATATTTTTTTTGGTTCAAATCCATCCGATACGGCCAAGGTCACCAAGTATTGAACCAGTACATCAAAGGAACGAATATAAGGAATGCGATCTTCAACAATACCTAACTGTATAGCACGTCGCAAGGCGGCAGACTCTACCAACTCCAAGGAGTGTGTCGGCACAAAGTATATTTTGCTTGTTGCTCCAGGTTGATGCCCACTCCGGCCAGCGCGCTGTACAAATCTAGAGACTCCTTTCGGACTGCCTATCTGAATAATCGAATCGACTGGCCGAAAGTCTACACCCAAGTCAAGACTGGAAGTGCAGACTACTGCCTTGAGATTTTCGTTATGCAAAGCATCTTCTACCCAATCCCTCATTTCTCTACCGATAGATCCGTGATGCATCGCTATTTGTCCTGCCAAATCTGGATCGAGGTGGAGTAAATTCTGATACCAAATTTCACTTTGCGCACGGGTGTTGGTAAAAATGAGCGTCGATTTACTTTCATATATAATAGGCAATACCTTCTGGAGCATACTCAAACCTAAATGTCCCGCCCAAGGAAATTTTTCTATCACATCGGGAAGTAGAGTTTCTACTTCTATCTTCTTTTCTATGTCCGCTTTGATGACTTTTACCTTGTTGGTAACCATGAGGTCCGCCATCAATATCTCCAAGGCCTCGTCCATATTTCCAATCGTGGCGGAGATACCCCATACTTTGAGATTAGGTACAAAACCGTGAATCCGTGAAAGGGCCAACTCCATTTGTACCCCTCGTTTAGACCCAATGAGTTCGTGCCATTCATCAACGACTATTGTCTTGAGGTTACCGAAATAAGATTCGTAGTTTTTAGAAGCCAACAATAAGTGTAAGCTTTCTGGTGTAGTGATCAACACGTGAGGTGGTTTGTCTTTTTGTTTTTTTCTATCGTTCGTCTTCGTATCTCCAGAGCGAATCGCAATATCCCATTCTACCCCAAAGTCTTCGGCCATTCTTTGGCCAGCATACATAATTTCTTTAGCGAGGGCACGAATAGGAGTTATCCAAATCGCCTGCAAACCTTTGGGATTTTTCGGAATAGCTTGTATGTATTCTAATAATATGGGGACAAAGAGAGAGTATGTTTTTCCTGACCCTGTTGGTGCATTGACTAGGCCTGAGTGACCTTCGAGGTAGGCATGCCAGGTGTCTAGCTGAAAGTCAAAAGGCTTCCATTTTTTTTGTTTAAACCATTTTTGACCTTGCTTGATGTTTGCCATAAAGTGCCAATCTAAATGCAGTTCTTGCGTGTTCGTATCGTACTTTCAGCACTCCATTTTTGATTTGTCAATACGATGGGTTAAAACCCATCGCTGTGTTATTTCGTCCCTTCAGGACTTAAATGTTTATATTTCAAAAATAGATAACCTCCTCGATTGAGGTTTCCCTACTGCGAAAGCGACGCCTGCGACTCCATAGCATCATAAATCACTGTCTGAATCTTCGGACGAAAATCCTCTTTGCCCAATTTGTAATTGAACATAGAAGGATAAGTTCTATTCGATAAAAAGATATAAATAATTTGATTTTCTGGGTCAGCCCAGGTAGCAATTCCAGTGAACCCAAGATGGCCAAAAGTACTTTTACTTGCCTTTTCCGAAAAGTTGACCGTTCTATCTTTGTCTAATTCGAACATATCAAACCCTAAGCCTCTACGTGTACAATCCTTGCAGCGAGTGGTAAATTTAAAAATTGTTTCTGGATTGAAATACTGTGCTCCACCATAGTAGCCGTTATTCAGGAGCATTTGGAAAAGGATGGCCACATCATTGGCATTTGAAAAGAGACCTGCGTGTCCACCAACACCTCCCCACATGGCTGCACCCATGTCATGTACGTATCCCTGCACTTTTTGAGCACGAAAATAATCGTCGCGCTCGGTAGGAGGGATTCTTGAAAGCTCTAATCTCTCTATTGGATTGTAGCCCATTGTTTGCAATCCAATAGGCTCGTATAGGTGTGTCTTTGTATATCTATCTATCGGACTGCCGCTCACTTCCTTTATCATATCCGCAATGAGATAAAATCCAAGATCAGAATATTTATACTTCTTACTACTGCGCAATTCAGAATCATAGATTCTTTGACGCATCGTGTCTGGGTAGTTTTTATTTAAGAACAATTTCTTAGCTACGGGTACACTATACTTTTCGCTATACTCTCTTTTATAAAACTTACGGGAAGGTGTACCCTTTTTCCCATTCTTGTCTATAGTTTCTTCATAAAACTTCAACCAACCTTGCAAGCCTGAATGATGCGACAACATTTCACCCAGTTTGATATCGGATTTATTTGTATTGGCTAATACAGGAAGATACTCTGACATTCTGGCATCTGGAGAGACCTTGCCTTGTTCGTACAAATCCATGGTGCTCAAAGTAGAAGCGCAAACTTTTGTAAGCGAGGCCAGGTCCCAAACGTCATCAGTCTTAGTGACTGTGCTTTTACTATAGGTATGATGCCCATAGGCCTTTTCAAAAATTACTTTTTTATCCTTCACTACCATTACTACACATCCAGGTGTAGCGTTAATATTTATTGCAGCATTCGCCAAAGAATCAATACCGTGATGTAAAACAAAACTATTCAATCCTACTCTTTCGGGAATATCATAGCCTAGTCTATACAAATTAGGGGTGGTGAAGCCTTGCCCAAATATCGCTTTAGGTGATGCTGTAACGGGCAACCTACCGCGCATAGCTGTGGCGCCAAAAAGGGCTTGCGCCGCTACATCGCGCGCAATATCATCATCCTCATAAGCACAAACTAGCCAGTCCAAATCATCAAAGTGCTTTAAAGAATAAGGTGTCCCAAACACCACTAAAACCACTTTTGTCTTAGCGGCGATGCCTGCTATAATTTTCTTTTCTGTTTCTGAGATACCATACTTCTTTGAAGCGTAAATACTCATATCATGCAGACTGATGATGACCTGATCATAGCTACTCAACTTGTTAATCATATCACTCGAAGAGTTCACTTCTTTTTTGGTTTGAAAATGGTCCACCTTTGTGTATCGGCTGAGGCGTTTTTGAAAAAGATTATTTTTCTTCGCTCCCATGGCCAAGCTCGCATAGCGTACTCCTTTCAATTTTTGAAAAGGAATAAGATTCTCTTTATTGCGAACCATCGTCATTGCTGATTCATACAATTTACGTTTCAAAATAAATGCTTCTGGTGTTTCTAAATCTTTGCGGATATTTTGTTCGAATATGTTTGGTGTTTTGCTTAGCTTATATTTATACTTTGCATAGAGATTTTTCTTTACCGCTACATCAATAATATCCATTGATATTTTTCCATTCTTTACATAATCCTTGACCGTAGTCATCGCGGCTTCGATATCTTCTGGGAGAAGCAAGACATCATTGCCTGCTAACAAAGCCATGGCTTCTACTTCACCACTAGGGAAATGTTTGGTCACCCCTTTCATTCCTAGGCCATCGGTGATAATCAGTCCGTCAAAATTTAATTCTTCCTTTAAAATTTGGTTTACTGCCTTAGGGGATAATGTAGTCGGCATATTGTCAGCATCATCTATAGAAGGCACTTGTAAGTGTGCCACCATCATACTCTCTATGCCTTGTTCTGCTAATATTTTGAATGGGTACAATTCTAAACTATCGATTCTATTTCTATTGTGCTTAATCAGTGGTAGGTCATAATGCGAATCCACATCTGTGTCTCCGTGCCCGGGAAAATGCTTTGCACAGGCCATCACGCCATTGTCTTGCATCCCCTTGGCGTACATATAACTCTTTGTACTTACATTTAGGATGTCCTCTCCAAATGAGCGTGTATTGATTACTGGATTGTTTGGGTTGTTATTTACATCGGCAACTGGTGCAAAGTTTACTTGTACACCGATACGTTTTAGTTGCCTGGCGATATCCTTACCCATATCATAGATAAGTCTATTTTCTTGTATTGCTCCTAAAGTCAATTGTTGAGGGTAACTAAGTCCATCTTCCTTGAATCGCATTCCTAATCCCCACTCTGCATCCACAGAAATGATGAGAGGTACTTTCGACAGTTTCTGATATCTATTAGTAAGCTCTACTTGTTTTTCTGGAGTCCCTTGAAAAAATGTAAGCCCTCCTATGTGATAGTCCTTAATAAAGGATTCAATTTTCTTGTAGTGCTTTTCATCTTTGTTTGAATAGGCACGAAGCCACATAAGTTGACCTATTTTCTCTTCGAGACTCATATCCGCAAATACTTTATCCACCCAGGCAGTAGCATTAGGGTCTATGGTATGTTGAGCTTGTAGTGCAGAGACAAATCCAAAAATTGAAAAGAGAATTATGGTGATCGATATACGCATGTATGGAATTTGATTTTTTTGATTTTATTTATTAGACTATTGTAATTGCAATATTTTATTTTTGATTGAGCACATTCGGGTCCATAGAGATAGCTTTTTGTCTATACGTTTCTGCTTTCTGTGTATCCCCTGCCTGTCCATAGGCATTACCTAGGTTTAACCAGGCCGAGGCAGAATTTGGTTGCAAGGTAGTCACTTTTGAAAAATAACTAATCGCCTTCTCCGTATTTCCGCTTATACCATAAACGACACCAAGCAGCCTTATAGTCTCTAAGTCTTGAGGATTTGACTGCTCTGCTTTCACCAAATAGGAGAGCGCTTTAGCGAGGTCATTTTTCTGTTCTCCATAATAGCGCCCAGCATTTCGATACGTGATACCCAGATTGTTCTGCGCATCCGCATAATTTGGATCAAGACTAAGTGCATGTTCATAATAGGATATCGACTTTTCGTAGTCTTGGATATAGTTATGTGCATTGCCTAATAACAAATAAGCATTTTTATAATTAGGGTGTATTTTAATGGCTCTATTCAGATGGACAATCGCCTTATTGACCATACCTACTCGTTTAGTCTCATCTTTTTCATCCACTGATTTGGTAACCAATTCACCACCGACAGAGTTTTGCAGTTTCGCGCTTTTTACAGAAATATCCGCGTCAGTCACGAAGAGACTCATGTTATTGTACCACACTGGATTTCGCACGACAGTCATCACCCCAAACAGTATAGTCACCGCTCCTACTATGATCATCGGTACTCGGTAGTTCGCAAAACTATTCTTAGCTTCTTTCCCTTTCGACATTTTTACAAATGCTTCGTGCAGCAAGACAGCGACCACAAAACAAAAACCAACCGAAGGCATAAACAAGAATCGCTCCGCCATATTGGTCCCTACGGGAAATATCAAATTGGATACAATAAATAGTGTTCCTATATAATATAGTATCCCAAATCCTATCAACTTCTTTTTAGCACTCTGCATGATGCCATAAATCAACAATCCCAAATGCAATATCACACTCAATATGACTTGCCAATTCGCAAATGTCATAATATCGATATGCCTCGGATAGTAATCATGCGTCAGAGGATGTGGCACTATTTGTAGCTGCAAGTATTTGAGCAAGGTGAAAAATATAGTCGCCAATTTTTCACCCCCACTAAATGGCACATAATTGTTTCCTACTATTTTGATGTACGGATTGTTCATCAATTCTTTCGGTGGATCACCTCCCACATCAAAACCAATAATCATCGTTCGTACTACAATGAAGATAAAAGCAGGTATCAATAAGGGCATCGTCTTGGCGATGGCTTGCCCAAGGTTCAATTTCGTAAAGACAAAAAACATCAATGGAATCACGCCCAAAAATGTAATGGTATTCTCCTTTGAAAAAATTGCTATCAAAAACGCTACACAAGCGTAAGCAATATATTTTGTATCCGACCCTTTCGGAGATAGATGGCTCCGCAGCATAAAGTAAGCCGCTATGATACTTCCTAGTAGAGCGACTATCTCATCACGTCCCTTGATATTGGCTACACATTCAGTATGCACAGGATGTGCCACAAATAGCAAAGTCGTAGCCAATGCTATAAACCATCCGTAGCCATACGTTTTTCGATTACCCAAAAGTGCCATCAACCACCAGTATAACATCACCCCAATTCCCGCATAGAGCAGGATATTGATGAGGTGATTTATCATCGGTGTCTCGCCCCATAGGCTTATCCCTGTCGCAAACATCACCAAAGTAAAAGGGCGGTATCTTCCTCCTGAAACCAACTTATCTTTGCCCTCGACCTTAAAGAATCCACGAAAAGTATCATAGCGCATGATGTCTCCAATCCCAGCAATCCCCTCTTGAGTAAAGTCATTATCCGTAATCACGATGCTATCATCCAATGCATAATCATGACCCAGCGTATTGAGATACAATCCGATGGCCAAGAGCACGATCACTGCCATGTGTATCTTCGAATTCGTAAACCAAGCCGGAGCCACGAACTTCGATTTGCTTGTGGAGCTTGATTTTTTTTGCTTTGATTTTGCCATATTCTTTATACGCGTCTATTCCTATTTATTTGCGAATCCGCAGGTAAAGTTTAAAATTAACAAAAAAGCTGAAATTGTCAGAAGGTGAATATTGATTTGGGGGCTCCCATCCCGTCTAGCAGATCGGCTTACCAGCCTTTCTGCGAGAAGGGACGGTCGGGCTATACCGGACTCGGCATTCGCCTCGGTACTTCACTGCCGAAAAAGGCAGCTTAGCACTCCCGCTAAAAAGCGGTCTCCTTTCTATCCCTAGCCCGAA
>CAYWOZ010000067.1:10667-16150 GCA_964458675.1 uncultured Saprospiraceae bacterium | reverse complement strand
GACATTTTTGGTGGTGTTGTGCGAAACAACTATCGGACATTTTTAGCAGTGTGTAGATTCAATAACGGTATCCCGTTTTATAATAGAGAGCAAAATGCTACATCTGATGAGATAATGAAAGAAGCGATGAAATTTTTCGAAAAAGAAATTCTGTTGGATTATATTGATAACAATAAGATTGAATGAAAAGTAAGTTGAATATATTAGTAGTCTGCGGACGAAATAAGAGAAGAAGCAAAACTGCAGAATCCATTTTCAGGAAAGAACCGCTATTCAATATAAAATCAGCAGGTCTAAGTCCTAAAAGCCCAAGTCAGATTTCCGATTCTAAAATTGATTGGTCAGATGCAATTATGGTAATGGAAGACGGACATAAGGCGCGAATATTAGGCCAACACAGACATCTTGAATTACCTCCAATATTTGTCCTGCATATCGAAGACGAATATGAATTCATGCAACAAGAATTGATTGAAATTTTAACGGAAAGGATACCTGAAACTATCAAATACGAACTGAAAAATTATTAATAAAAGTGCTTATATAAACAGACCTAGCACCTAATCCCCATCCCCTAAAAAACATACCTAACCTGTGCCCTCAAATCAGTCCGAGTATTCCCCTGTATCTCATTAAGTCCTGAACTAATTACGTCCAAATCTCTGAATCGAGATTGTGCTATTCTGAACTCCATAGTCAGCGCCCTGGTCGGCTTATAACGTAAGTTGATATAGTAGCGAATACCCGTATTGAAATAGGCGGGTATAGAAAAGTTGTACAACAGATCATTCTCAAAAGCAAATATTCTGCTATTGAAGTCATCTGTATCAAAAATGGCTATTCTACTAGTAAATGATAAAGGAGAGAATCGGGGTCTATAAATAACGTCTTGATAGAGCATATAGCCATTGCTTTCAAGACCTGTACCAGACTCTGTGTAGCCAGACAGTTCAAGCCTACTTCTAAGTTCTATTGCGCTCGAAATTTTATACTTGTAATGAAAGCGCAATTGCGTTCTTGTCAAGTCTTGCAGCGGGTCAAAAACCGTGTCTTCACTGGTATTGTTTCGTTGCTTTCGTTCTAGCCTGAATTGCGCATACAATTCACTTCGCCTTTTTTTGGTATAGGTCACACGCGCAAGATATTCGAAGCCTGTAGAGGGAGCATCGATATTAAAACGAAGCCAAGGATGTTCGAATATATCTACATAGGCGTTAACTTTCCATTCTCTAAAAGGCAGTAATTCTAGGCCAAGATAAAGACCACTTTCATTATTGACAGAGGTCGTTTCCCCAAAAGCATTCGCATTTAAGTTTTGATATTCTCTAGTAAAATTTCGATAGGAGAGTGCTATACTCGTTTTTCTATCTAAGCCTATCAAGAGTGAATTTAATGTAGCCGCGGCACCATTATCAGAGATAGCGGTCTCCCCAAAGAAATGCAAATTTCGATACAGGTAGCTATAATCCAAGCTCGCATTAATCAATTGATCGCTATTAAATTGAAATCTATTAAAGGCCGAAAGATTTCTTTCAAAGGGTCTATCAAAGGAGTTGTACAAAAAATTGGCTCCTAATTTCAAACCATTATTTTGAAATTTAATATTGCCGCCTATAGTATTTTGGGTAATGGACTTGCGGTCTTCAATTTCAGATTCTGTTCTATGGAGTCCAGAAGTTTGTAAGGAGGTGAAGGCAAATTCTTCTTGGTCCAAGGTATCCGGCACGATAATGTTTGCATCTCTTTTTAGTCGACTGCCAAAGACTGTAAGCTCTACATTTTGTCCAAAGCCAAATGTAGCTCCAATCCCTCGTAAGAAGTCATTCTCCGCAACAGAGGTGTAAGCATTCAGTGTGTTTCCATTTCGTTTTATTCGTACCGCGTCTGCACTTTTCCCTCTACCAAAACCAGAATTCAGAATAAGCCCTTGCCCAAATCGTACACTGAAGTCTCCTATAGCTACACTCTTTACTCTATTCGATATGTTTCTTGCGAATATGTGCGCAGAATAAAAATCAAATCCTCTTGAGTTACTGCCATTGAAAAATTCTTCTCCAGCATCCTTCTCCATAGTAAAACCATAGCTCAGTTTGTTTTCAAAGCTATGTTTGAATCTGGAATAGATCCTGTCTCTTGTTCCCAAAAAGCGAGTTCCTTCTTCTCCCTCCTCCAGAGGTATAAATCCTTTTTGATCTTCTAAGGTAGAGGACCACCGCAAGTAAAATTCATTCTTGCCTTCTCTCAACATTGTACCTAGATCAACTTTTACATCATCTAATGATGCATTAATATGCACATAGGGGAGTAGCAGGCGAATATCCTCCATGCTGAGATTGTCAATGGACTGCAATTCATACAAAGCGATTATTTTACCGAATTTCTGGACATGGCTTACGATACTATTCGCTGCAAGTTCATCTATCAAGCCTAATTCAAGCAGTTCAGCAGTAGTAGTCCTGTTTAGATTTATTTTATTGGCAGAGGCGACCTCTAGATTTTCAAATAAGGTATTAAAATCAAAGCCACCTTCAGTATCACCATTGTTAAGAAAGTCTTCTACTATGTCAATCTGTGATTCTGGCACCACGGTGCTTGTATCTACGATTTGGGCAAAGATCGATACAGTGAAAAAGCAACTAAGAAAGAAGAGTAAATTTTTCATAATAGAATCAAAAGTAGCTATAATCGACCATTCATCAACTATGCCGGGTCTAAATTTTTAACGACATGTCTTAGAGTGTAAGGGTGGAATTTGACACTTAAGTTGTTGTAGCTCAACTTGATGTCAGGATTGATGACTTTATCCTTGTTTTTGACAATCCAAGGCAATTCCGAATATGCCTTTATCAAAGCATCAAGCCCCTGTTCATAGACAAACTCAGCATGTTCGAATCCATTGGGGTATGACTTGTCCTGTTTAGGAGAAGGAAGTTCTATAAGATTTATTTTTCTATCTAAGTAACATATAGGGCGCTCGAGTTGAATCAAACTTATGGGTCTACCATTGTGGATGTTTTTATGAAACAGGCTCCCCATTTTAAGAAGAGAAACTTCCATTTCTTCAAAGTCAGAAATTGTTGCACATCTCCAACAAAGGTGATCCAATGGCATTTGACGCACATCAATTCCAAAATGATTGTTTAATCCTCCAAATAATTTTGAGAGGAAATCATCCGCTATTTTTTCAAAATTCTTTCTGTCCAATACCAATTTTTTTACCCTAAGAGCAGCTCTACTATATTTATCTTAGTTTTACAATTCTTTCCAGTGGTTTCCAATCTTTTCACTTAATGGGTCGAGAGAGTTGCGTTCGCCATTGTAATAAGCTGAATCAAAAGTGCATGTTTCATAATATTATTTTGATTTAAATATGCTAAAGTTGAGTCCACTCCGGAAAGTAGCGGATTGCCAAAAATGAGCTATTTTGGATGAGATTTTTTCTTTTCGAAATTCAGTGATGCCTAAGCATCAGTGGATTGAGAAAAGAGGAAATATCGCCAAAAGAGACATTTTAGGGTTTCGTGACTTTTCGGAGTGGGCTCAAAGTTGCAAAATACAATATATCCATAGCAAATAAGGAAAAATATAGCTACGAACCGATATAGCTGTAAGCAAATAATTTTGCTAATGACAGCTATTAGTAGACTTTTGCTCCTGATTTATTTATGTTTACACTAATTAATGGTTTCCAAATAATTACTGCACCATCCCACTATTTATGTTGACTGTAAAAGACCTGCATACTTACTTTTATTCTGAAGAAAACTGCACCAAGGCGGTAAATGGTGTAAGCTTTACGCTTGCAAAAGGAGAAACCTTAGGCATAGTTGGAGAATCTGGGTCAGGGAAGTCCGTCACTTCTCTTTCTATTCTCAAGCTTATTGACCAACCCCCAGGAAAAATAGAAAAAGGAGAAATTGTCTTTGAGCACGATGAGATAAAAGTAGACCTTATGACAGTCCCAGAGGAAAAAATGCACTTATACAGAGGGAAGCACATTGCCATGATTTTTCAAGAGCCCATGACCTCGCTCAACCCCGTGATGACCTGTGGAGAGCAAGTAATAGAAGCCATTCTTACGCATCAAGAGGTATCTAAAACAGCGGCCAAGGAAAGCGTAATAAGACTATTTGATGAAGTGCTTCTTCCAAATCCTGCAGAAGTCTATAAAAAATATCCACACGAAATCTCTGGCGGACAAAAACAAAGAGTGATGATTGCCATGGCTTTAAGTTGCAATCCAGATATTCTCATTGCGGACGAACCAACGACGGCCTTGGATGTAACTGTTCAAAAATCAATTTTACAACTACTTTTAAATCTAAAGGAAAAGCGAGGCTTATCCATGATTTTTATTAGTCATGATTTAGGCGTTATTGCACAAATTGCGGATCATGTAGCTGTAATGTATAGGGGAGAAATTATTGAGCACGGTACTTGTCAAGATATTCTTCAAAATCCTAAAGAGCCGTACACTATTGGCTTATTATCCTGTAGGCCGCCCTTAGATTACAAAACGCAACGACTAGCTACTGTAGAAGATTATTTAAATTCTGAAGGCCATTCTTTTAAAGAAGAAAGAATAAGCAAAGAACAAATCAATCAGCGACTCACCAGTTTGCAAAGCCAAATCCCTTTATTGGAGGTCTCTAATCTAAAAAGCTATTACCCACAAAAGAGGAATTTTTTCGGAAAGATAACACAACATTTCAAAGCAGTAGAAGACGTTAGTTTTGATATATACCCAGGAGAAACCTTAGGCTTAGTCGGAGAATCAGGTTGTGGTAAGTCCACTTTGGGGCGCACCTTGGTAAGATTGATGAAGCCATTTGATGGTTCAGTGAAATATCAGGGCATTGATGTATTGAATAGCTCTGGAAAAGAATTGAAAGCGCTTCGCAAAAAGATGCAAATAATATTTCAAGACCCTTATTCCTCTCTCAATCCGAGGATGACTATTGGGCAAGCGATATTGGAACCAATGGAAGTTCATAACTTACATGACAACGCAAAACTTCGTAAAGAAAAAGTCATATCACTCTTAGAGAAAGTATCCCTTCAGCCAGAGCATTTTTATAGATACCCGCATCAGTTTTCAGGTGGACAACGCCAACGTATTTGCATAGCTAGGGCCTTGGCTGTAGAACCTCAATTTATAATTTGCGATGAATCCGTTTCTGCACTAGATGTTTCTGTACAGGCATCAGTGATTAACTTGCTGAAGGATTTGCAGTCCGAATTCAATTTGACTTATTTATTTATCAGCCATGACTTGGCAGTCGTCCAGTACATAAGTGATCGAATTTTGGTGATGAATAAGGGAGAAATTGTAGATAAAGGAACTTCTCATGAAATATTTCATACTTCCCAAAACACATATACCCGCAAGTTGATAGACTCTATTCCGATAGTCTCATTTTAATCTACGAATTTCTGCTAATATCGTTTGCATTTTTTATAGATTTACATACTAACAAATCAAA
>CAYWOZ010000067.1:7121-10567 GCA_964458675.1 uncultured Saprospiraceae bacterium | reverse complement strand
GCCGCAGGTTTTGCAGTAGGTCTTGCGCTTCAAGGGTTTTTAGGAAACTTTGCTTCAGGACTAACGATTCTTTTTTTCAAACCTTACCGAGTAGGAGATTGGGTAAAGGTTTCTGACCACTTTGGAAAAGTAACCAGCATTCAGATTTTCAATACTACCTTGATTACGCCAAATGACAAGACCTTGATTATTCCCAACGGTCAGGTGACAGATAATATCATTACCAATTTTTCTACAGAAGGAAACATTCGCTTAGAGCTAGAAGTTACTATGCCGTATGCGGAGAGCTTTCCTAAAGTGAAGCAAGTTATTGAATCAGCCCTTAGTAAATGTGAATCTATTTTAAGAGATCCCATTGCTCAGATTGGAATAGTTACTTATGATAGTCACAGTATTGTGTTGGCAATTAGGCCTTACATACATCCTGACGATTATTGGAAAGCAACCTTTGAAGTGTATAGTGCAGTCAAACAATCCTTTAGTGAAAACGGCATCCAGGCGGCTTACTCAGAAGGAGTAGAGTTGGGCGAAATAGGAGCATAAAAAGAGTTTTTGGGCGTGCCTTTTTTCACCGAAAATGGTGAACAAAAGTCAGGCTATTCAGGGGTCCGCCTTTCGGCTCCCGTCTCATATAGAGGCGCAAGGTATTGCACCCCTATATGAGACCAAGCCCTTACTATCCTTCACGCAATATTAGTTTAGAGTTTGATTTCAGTGAATTGAGCTTATAGTAATTAAACTAATCTTGAAATTCACCATAATACTAAATGATATAAGATTTTTGCATAGTGCTGAAAGCACGTAATACAATAGCGATGGGTTTTAACCCATCGAAAATCGGTAACAATATTTCGAGTCCTGAAAGGACGCAATCCAAGTAAGATAAGGCGAAAGTAGTATCCATTTCTAACGTATTCGTTTCGTACTTTCAGCACTCTCATTATATTTAAATCAATACGATGGGTTGAAACCCATCGCTATTCTGTTTAGTGCCTTCAGCACTGAAAAGTTTGTTTATTTTCATTTAGTGAAAACTCTAATAATACTTGTATCCTTATGAAAGGGTATTCTGAATATATTTAGAGGGATATCAATACTAAACACTAGTAATTCAGTTAAATTTGGATGAAGTTATGGTTAAATACGCATTACTGGCTTATTCTTAAGCCTTAATGAACCCAAATTCTTTGCCCTTTGTTATTAATATTGTTAACTATAGTTTAAATTAATTAAGTCATTCTTATTTAGTTTGAATTGTACGATTATATAACTCATATTGCGTTTTTTTGTGTGAGCGGTAGGAATGGTGACCCGATAGGGTCAGTCCCGACCTTTTTAGAGGGACGGGAGCGAAGCGTACCCATGGATGACGCGACGCTTGCCGACTTTTTTCAAGGAGGTAAGGGGCACACCCAAATAATTAGAGAAGAAATTAAGAAATAAAAATATAGATTATGAAGATTAATGATTTTAAAAAACTGCTAGCTGAATCAAAGCAAATTTCTTTCAAGCTACCAAATGGAGATTTGGTACCTAGTCATTTTCATGTGACTGAGGTAGGGAGAGTGCAGAAAGATTTTATCGATTGTGGTGGCGTTGTGAGAAATGAAGTGGTGGCGAATCTACAATTATGGAATGCAGATGACTATGATCATCGCTTGCATCCTGAAAAATTATTAAGCATAGTGGAGATGTCTCAAGACAAATTGGGCATTGGGAATTTTGAAATCGAAGTAGAATATCAAGGAGAGACTATCAGCAAATATGGTTTGGACCATGATGGAGAACAGTTCTTATTGAGTACTAAGATGACAGATTGTCTAGCAAAGGATAACTGTGGTATTCCACAGGAGCAGGAGAAAATGAAAGTCAATCTTGGCGATTTAGTGAATGGAAATTCTTGTACACCAGGAGGCGGATGTTGCTAGAGTTGTTATATAATAAATAAGAACAGAATAAAATGAACGAAAGCCTTAAGGTCTTTATAGACTCACTAGACTATAGTACCATTTCTGAAGATAGAATAGAAAATCTTCAGATGCTTATAGAGCCGATTCAAGAACTGGTAAATCAAAATGAACGAATAAATATAAATTGTATTTGTACCCACAATTCACGCAGATCTCATCTTACTCAAGTGTGGGCTAAGGTGGCCAGCATGCACTATAGAATACGTAAGGTAAATACCTATTCTGGCGGAACGGAGGCTACGGCTATGTACCCTGTGATAGTAGAAACACTTGAAAAACAAGGGATAAAGGCTATTCAATTGAGCGAATCAAGCAATCCGATTTATGCTCTAAAATACGATGATATGGCTCCACCTATCATTTGCTTTTCGAAAAAATACTCCGACGTGTTTAATCCTCAATCTGGATTTATTGCTATTATGACTTGTGGGGATGCGGATGAGAAATGTCCTGTTATAGAAGGAGCTAGTAAGAGAATACCACTTACTTATGTGGATCCCAAAGTTTCTGACGGCACAGATCAACAACAAAATGTATATGCCGATCGAAGTATCCAAATCGCGACGGAAATGTTTTATGTGTTTAGTAAAATAGAAAAGTAAAGGCCATAGTTCATATCTTTGAGGAATGGATAAGGCGGACCTCCGATATTTTCTACTACTCAATTTTGCGATGCTCTGTATCAGCACTTCAGGAGTATTGGCGAGTAGTTTGTACATGTATCCTCCGGTTAGCGTTTGGTTTCGTTGTTTGATTGCGGCAGCTGTTTTAGGAGTATATTGTTATTTTAAAGGTTTTCCTCTTGCACTCAAAGAAGGAAGAGGACAGCGCTCTGTTTTCATAAGTGGAGTGCTTATGTCCGCGCATTGGGTGTTTTATTTTTTCGCACTGGTATATACTAATGTAGCCGTTGCTATGTTATCCATTTTTACTTACCCAATGATGACTACTTTGTTAGAGCCAATCTTCTTGAAAGAGAAATTAGAGATTCGCAGCATCTTACTTAGTGGACTTATCTTGCTTGGTATATATCTTTTGCTACCAAGCTTGTCGATTGATAATTCTGATACTATAGGTCTTTTGTTTGCCATACTTTCTGCACTTACTTACTCTTTTCGTAATCTGTTGATGAAGAAAGAAATAGAGCACTATAACGGATCTGTATTGATGCTATACCAGTGTTTGGTCTCGCTCCTTGTCTTAATTCCTTTTTTCTTTTTTGCTCCACCCAGTTTTGATGAAATAGCTCATGATATACCCTTTTTATTGGGCTTGGGAGTGATAACTACTTGTATAGGACATACCATATTTTTACATACTTTTAGTCATTTTAAAATAAGCACAACGAGTATTCTAAGTGGGTTTCAACCCGTGTTTGGAATTGGTCTGGCAGTGATATTTTTGCATGAATATCCTAGTGGTAGAACTATATTGGGTGGCTTTATTATTCTCTTAACCGTGTTGATAGAAAGTGTG
>CAYWOZ010000067.1:0-7021 GCA_964458675.1 uncultured Saprospiraceae bacterium | reverse complement strand
TGCATATCGCTATTCTACCTTCTACTTCATATGGCTTCAGTACCTTATTCGCGAATATAAAAGGCAAAAGAGAAGGGAAAGCAATTACAGTCAGCAATGAATTTCCGAGTGGCTTCTTCGCTTTGAAAAAATGGTGTGATGCAGAAGAACAGAAATTAGAAATCATAGCAGAAGACGAGAGATTAGAAGTGCAAGGGCCCTTATGGAATGAGCGAATACTTGGCGCTATTGATGACAGTACTTCGGTAGTATGTATGTCAGCTATCCATTGGTCTACAGGCTACAAGTATGCTTTAGCAGAAATAGGGGAGAAGTGCAAAAGCGTTGGGGCCAAGTTTTTTATAGATGGCGCTCAAACTATTGGAGCTCTGCCTGTAGATGTAAATAAGTGTAAGATTGATGGTTTAGTGTGTGCCACAT
This sequence comes from uncultured Saprospiraceae bacterium, assembly GCA_964458675.1. Classification (GTDB taxonomy): domain Bacteria; phylum Bacteroidota; class Bacteroidia; order Chitinophagales; family Saprospiraceae; genus JALZVN01. Next base: position 6,601 of record CAYWOZ010000067.1, on the reverse strand, counting down.
ATAAGTGCCTTTTTGGGCCTTATTCCTTGGCTATGATGTATGTCCATGAGGATTTCTTTGATGGAGAACCTATCGAGGAAGCCTGGATGAATAGAGCTGAGGCTGAAAATTTTAGTAGCCTATCTAAGTATAATATGGATTATGAACCTGGGGCAAGACGCTACAACGTAGGTCAAACTTCTAATTTCATAACCATGCCTATGTTGCTGACGGGACTTCAGCAAATTAATGAATGGACAGTATCCGCCATCCAGGCGTATTGCAAAAGCTTAGCGCTTCCTTTCATCAAAAAGATGGAAGAGATTGGATATGCATTCGAGTCAGAATCTGAATTGTGTTATCATTTGTTTTCGATAAAAGTTGGGCTAGAAAATGTAGAAGATTTGAAAAGGGTATTAGCAGAGATGAACTTGAGCTTGTCTGTTAGAGGTGCTTTTTTACGTATTTCACTAAACGTATTTAATGATAAAGAAGATTTGGACGCCCTATCATCTGCGCTCATTAGATTAAAGACAGAGAAGAATCTTTTTTAATGAACATTATTCATTAGCTTTATTTATCAAAAAATGAAAACCTAATTAAATGAAAAATCTATTTAAAAAAGAAGGCGTCGATAATGTGATTGCTCGCATCGAAAATCTACAATCAGATACTACACCGAACTGGGGAAAAATGTCTGTGGATCAGATGCTAGCACATTGCAATGTGGCCTATGATATGGCGCACACAGATCAATATCCTAAAGCAGGCGGGTTCAAGAAGTTCATGCTCAAATTATTTGTAAAAAATGCAGTCGTAGGCCCAAAGCCCTACAAAAAAAATGGAACTACTGCTCCAGAGTTTAAAATTACAGATGCACGTGATTTTGAAGCCGAGAAGTCAAAGTTGATTGGCTACCTTAAAAAAACGCAAGAGTTGGGAGAATCTCATTTTCATAATAAAGAATCCACTTCCTTTGGGGAGCTGACTAGTCAAGAATGGAATACCTTATTTTCTAAGCATTTAGATCACCATTTGACACAATTTGGGGTGTAGTATTTTATTTTTATTCGATTAATATTCGAATATCCTTTGAGCATATTGGATTTACCTGCTTGAATTTAGTTTTCTGTAGTTTGTATTTACCTTTTTTGTGTGTGACATTAAACTAATATAAAATTGTATAATATACAATCATCTGATTATCTGTCTTTTTGCGCTTTCAAGTAAATTAAAATTGACCAAATTCTTTACAAATTTGATTATTTATTATAATTTGTAGTCTAATTAAACAACTATTTATTCATTGCCGAGTTTAACCAAGATAAGTGGAATAAAGATTGAATGCTTTTCAGCAGATCATCCTCCGCCACATGTTCATGCGAAATATGGCGAATATGAAGATTTAATAATAATTAATTCAGGTGAAATTCATGTAGGTGATTTACCAAGAAAGCAAAGAAAAATAGCTATAGAATATGTTAATAAAAATAGAGATTTGATTAGTATCATTTTCAATTTACTTAATCCTCAAATAAAAAGAAATGCGAAAAAATAATAGGATTCTCAAGATTTTAAGTGTGAACTTTCCAAGTATTTCATTTATATCAAATAGTGGTGAGTATAGAATTATAAATATTAAAACTTTATTTAAAAAGATTGGACTTCGAAAAGGAGATTTTGGTTATGAAGTCATAGAAAACAAAGAATTATTTAATTCAGTAACATTAATAGATAAAGCTATTGCATGGGTAACAGTTAAAAAGAAAGCTATTTTACCAAATAAAGATAAGTTTGAAATCTTTTTCCATTTAGATCCAATCAATACCATTTTACATTCGGAAGTTGATGTCCTAAATTCTCAAAGTATCAATTACGGCAGAGCAATAAAGATGCTTAGGAAATATTATCTAAATATTTCACAAGAAGAATTAGGTGAAAAAATCGGAACAGACAAGCAATATATCTCAAAAGTAGAAAACTATAAGACTGATCTAGAATTGAAAACGCTTCGAAAAATTTATGAAGTAGGACTCAACAAAAAAATCTTAATTGCTCACTATGATCAAGTAGACCCAATAAACTCTTTTACCAATTCAGTTTTAACAATGAAATTTATTAAATGGGCCAATCGCGAAAAGTCTAATATAGAGTTAATTGAGGGTATTGGTTCAAGCACCAAAAAATTTCTATGTACATATAACATAATAACGACTGAAGACCTGGCTGAAGTCAAATTCCCCTCTTTGATTGAACTAGTCAATAAAAGAAAATCTATTTCGTCACTAAATCCTGATACTTGGTTAACTCAGGCAAAATTAATTACTAATTCTGATTGGATAGGAGCCATTAAATTACAAAGAACCATTTCAAATAAAGACAATAATACTTATTCTAAAATTGAAGCACTTGCAAAAAAAGACATTAAAGAAGAGATTTATCATATATAGACAATACTCCTAATATTGTAAAACATTCCATATATTCCTGCTTTCCCATAGGAGAGATTTAATTATCGATAGCTTGGTGAAAACTTACTTTTTCCTTATCATTACTGTAAATTATACACTATCCTAAAGTTGGGCCATAGCAATATAATTAACTAACATAACAAAAAGTCGATATGGAATTTGGAACGATAGATACTGTAGTACTATTCGGGTACTTATTTATCATGATGGGAATCGGAATTTGGTTTGCTTTTAAAGAAAAAAACGAAAGTGCAAAGGATTATTTTTTGGCTTCTAGCGCACTTCCTTGGTGGGCTGTTGGAGGCTCCTTAATCGCTTCAAATATATCTACAGAACAGATTTTAGGAATGAATGGCTCTGGCTACGTGATGGGCCTAGCAATAGGCGCTTATGAGCTAATGGCTGCATTGACTTTGATGTTAGTCGCAAAGTTTTTACTTCCTGTTTTTATCGATAAAGGCATATACACCATGCCTCAGTTCCTTGAGCAACGATTCAATAAAAATGTGCGAACTATAATGGCTTTCTTTTGGGTAGCCCTATTTGTAGTGGTGAATATCACTACTGTTCTTTATTTAGGAGCACTCGCCATTAAGAGTATTATTGGTATTCACTTAATAGCGGGCATCATTTGTTTGGTTTTGTATTCTACGACTTTATCCATATTTGGAGGATTGAAAGCGGTAGTTTGGACAGATGTTATACAGGTCGTCATTTTAATTATTGGAGGTTTTACTGCAGCTTTTATGGTGCTAAGTTTTGTTGGAGGCGGTAGTGCGATGGGGGGCTTATCAGAATTATATAGCAAGGCACCAGGTCATTTTGATATGATTTTAGACAAGTCAAATGAATCGTATTCATCTCTTCCAGGTATTAGTGTTTTAGTAGGTGGTATGTGGATTGCAAATGTATACTACTGGGGAAATAACCAATATATCATACAAAGAGCATTGGCATCTAAAAGTCTGGCGGAAGCGCAAAAAGGCGTTGCCTTCGCTGCTATTATGAAACTGATTATTCCATTTTTTGTGGTTATCCCCGGTATTGCAGCATATGTAATATTGCAAGATCCAGCTGCTTACGGTTTTACAGGTGAAGGATTAGGATTAAATGAAAATGGCGAAACAATAAATGATGAGGCATTTCCTTGGGTACTTAATAATTTTGTACAGGTTGGGTTTAAAGGATTAGTACTTGCTGCCTTGATTGCTGCCATTGGTTCTTCGGTTAGTTCGATTGTCAACTCAGCTTCAACGATATTTACATTAGATATTTATAAGAGCGTATTCAAGAAAGAGGAAAGCGATGTGCATTATGTAAAGGTCGGTAGAATTGCTGCTGTTGTGGCACTCGTTTTGGGAGCATTAATGGCGCCATTATTAGGTAGTTTGGGTCAGGTATTTCAATTCATCCAAGAGTATACTGGATTTATAAGTCCAGGAGTAGTAGCCGTCTTCATATTTGGTATGTTTTGGAAGAGAACATCTTCCAATGCTGCCATGGCTGCCATAGTTTCCTCTATACCACTTTCCATGCTTATAGCAGCAGTTATGCCAGAACTTCCATTCTTAATGCGTATGGCGATGTGCTTTTCTATTATAGTCATTATGATTATAATTATTTCCTTGATCGAAGCTAAGAATAGTAAGGAGCCAAAAAGCGAAAGTGCTTTTCGTTTTGGCCTGATTGCGGTTGTAGCACTTATTTCCTTACCATCAGGTATTAGAATTTTGCTTGGTGATGTGGACAACGTTGGTATGAGTATAGGGATTTTGATTCTAGGACTCTGTGCCATCATTTTTGCTGCCATCCTTATGGATAGGAAGGAGGATGATCATAAGGCAATTCAAATGAACACTGCTTTATTCAAAACGGGAAGTATATTTAATGTTACTTTTGTGGTAGTCTGTTTGATACTAACAGTGATTTATTATTCACTTTGGTAACAGTGAAAAGTTTATTTGTAATTGACTTTTGCGGATTGACAGACTAATTTTGCAGCGATAAAGTAAATTAGGTATGGATCGATCCAATGAAAATTCTATTAGCCTTAATAAATATATAGCCAGCACGGGTAGATGCTCGCGTAGAGAAGCTGATGTTTTGATAAAAGCTGGGAAGGTCCAACTGAACGGAGCTACCGCAAACGCGGGTAACAGGGTATTTGACGGAGATGAAGTACTCATTGAGGGAGAACCTTTAAGTGCCAAACCGAAACCAGTATATCTTATTTTCAACAAGCCCAAAGGAATTGTTTGCACCACTGACAAACGAGAGAAAGACAATATCATAGATTATATCAATTATCACCAACGCTTATTCCCTATAGGAAGGTTAGATAAGCGTTCTGAAGGACTTATCTTTTTAACGAATGATGGAGACATAGTCAATAAGATTCTTCGTGCGGGCAATAAACACGAAAAAGAATACATCGTTTCTGTCAAACAACCATTAAGTCAAAAATTTTTGAGTGACATGTCTAAGGGCGTTCCGATTTTAGGGACTGTAACTAAGAGATGCGTAGTAGAAAGAATAAATAAATTCACCTTCAGAATTATTTTGATTCAAGGACTCAATAGACAGATCCGTAGAATGTGTGAATACCTAGGCTATGATGTATTGGCCTTACAGCGTGTTCGGATTATGAATGTGGTTCTAGGCAAACTACAGGTAGGTAGTTGGCGAGAATTTAGCAAAATGGAATTAGATATTTTGATGGGCGATGTAGCGGATTCTTCAAAAATTTCAGCAGCCCAATCAAAAGATAAAACTTAACCTAATACTATTCATTATACAAGTTTAGTAAATTTTTTGTTTTATGGATACCTGCGATTTCATTTAGCTCAGTTCCTTCATACTCAATACCGATATACCCACGATAATTTGCTCCTTTCACTATCTGTAGCATTTTTTGATAATCTGTATTTGACTCATTGCCAGAAAGCTCAAAGTTACGACTCTTGGCGCTTACTCCTTTGGCATAAGGCATCAGTTCGGCCACACCCAAGTACTTGTTATATTCTTTTACACAAAGCCCTTCCCATTGGGCGCCATTTATTCTCTCTATACAGAAATTACCAAAATCCGGAAGCGTACCACAGTTCTCTAGATTTACTTGTCTAATGAGCTTACCTAGCCATTTCGCATCAGAAGAATATCCACCATGATTTTCGACTAGGATGTTGATTTCGTAAGTAGCAGCATATTGAGCTAATGTCCCTAGACTTGTGATTGCCGCATACTGGGTGTCCTTTGCGGTACCATCACCAAACACATTTACTCTTATGGAGTGGCATCCTAAGCTTTTCGCAGCCTCCACCCATTTGTAGTGATTTTGAACGGCTTCTGTCCTAGCTTTATTACTGGTGTCACCAAGATTCCCTTCGCCATCTACCATGATTAAAAGTTGCTTAACTCCATGATCATTGGCTTGTTGATTTAGAGATTTTAGATAGTCTTTGTTGGTACCTTTTGCGAAAAATGTATTTACATACTCGATAGCATCTAGACCAAATTCCTCTTTTGTAAATTTCGCAAAACCCAGGTTGTCGAGTTTACCAGATTGGAGCATTCTGTGCAAGGACCATTGAGCTAGAGAAATCTTAAACCAAGGTTCGCTTTTTTTACTACCCCGGCTTACAGGTCGTTTAGATGAGTCTTTACTACAAGCGGACCAGCCTAAAATACCAAGACCTATACCGTATTTGATTCCATTTTCTATAAATCCTCTTCTTGATTTATACCCTGACTTCATGATATCTTTACTTAAAACCTCAAGATAAGATATACTTTTTATAAATTAGGCTTGGGCGAGCCCCCTGGCTTGCGTTTCAGGCTATGCTGGAGGGGTCGCGTCATTCGCTTGTATCTCGCACTTTGGAGGTAGGTTCAGCTATATGACTGGTCTGTCCTTCCAGGCCACCCCAGTCATAGCTTCACACTACCTCCAAAGCACTTGATATCGCTTCTACCGCTCTCGCATAGATATTGCCAATTATCTAGGTTTTGACCTATTATATACAGAAATTAATTTAGACTATAACTAGCGCAATTTTCAACACTTTATTTATGTTTGCAGGTCATGATAACAAAGTTAGCGTACTATCTTTTTTTATTACCCTTATCTTACTTACCACAATTTGTTTTATACA
>CAYWOZ010000066.1:0-17295 GCA_964458675.1 uncultured Saprospiraceae bacterium | reverse complement strand
TCGAAGTCATAGTCGTTACTACTACTCTAAAATAAGTACTCTGAAATAAGACTCCAGGATTATAAGTTGAAGACGTTGCTCCTACTATATCTCCAAATCCATTACAGCCCGTCAATGACTGCTGCCATTGGTACATGATTGTTCCTGTCCCAGATGCAAGTGCATCTACTTGTATAGGCCCAGGATCATCTCCAGCGCAAATATCTACATCTGGACCAAGTACTGGAGCAATCAAATCACAAGTAGGTCCGCCAGGTACATCATAACAAAAATCTACTTTTGAAACTGCTCCACTAGAAGTAAGCTCTACTCTAATGTCAGTTACATCTGAATTATTGAAAATTTGGGTGTATACATCATTATCAAGACCACCTGTAAGCGTAGTGGTTTGCATAGAACCGTCTGCAAATGTAAAGGTAATAGCCCCTTGAGAATCATCCACAAATGAAAGTGTATTTATAGTAACTGGGTTCACAAACGAAAAAGTAACATCACTGACGTTGTGATCATCTGGTTCATCTTCAAGTCCATCCATATTTGCATCTACAGGATTTTCTTCTGTGATCAGAATTAGTCCCTGAGGGATACAATTTGTCAATCCACCATTAGGATCGTTACTTGTACCTGGACAAGACATAGGCGGAGTATTACATGTTGGACAGTTTTCACTAGGAGTTCCTAAATCTGGGTCATTTCCAGTTGGAGCTGCAGAGTTAAATAGTACGAGAGGTAATGTTTCATTATTAGTAATAGTCAAACCAATACAATCATATGCATTGGAGGGAACGTAAAGGCCTTCTGGAAATGGATTGCCCATACAATCCGTTTCCCAATCTATTTGATGGCAACCTGTTGCTTGAGCAAAATTTCTTGTGGAAGTGAAACATAAGATTGAAATGCAAAGAACTGCAATACAAAGCTTAGAAATATTCATATCTTACTTTTAATACCTAAAAACATTATTAGAAATTATGTTTAGAGGGGGCATATTAAAATTTAATGATTCGCTTAATTAGCATTTGTCCTTAATCGTTCTTTAATGAAAATAAAGAAAATACTCAAAAAGTGACATTCATTATCTTTTAATATAATCGAATACTATACCAATTAAAGTAATAGTATAAGCTTTGATGACACAAATTCAATCAAAACTGGTATACCTGATTATACCTCCTCAAATAGCTTGTTTTTTTGCGTGAAGGAACGGAAGGGCTGACGTTTTCATACCATTTCTGTTTTTATATTTCACATAAGTTTTTGAATGAAATTTTTTCAAGTTCAAGGCTATGAACAAAGCGAACCGCTTGTGGATGGGCGGCTGACAGCCTTCGCTATCATAAGTATTTTCAAAGCAGAAATTGGGAGTTTACATCAAAAAATTAGTGATATTATAAAACAGAAATGGTATCAGTCAGGTCCGAAGGAAGGAAGCGAAGCAGACTCCTGAAGAGCCTGTCAGGGACCATCTTATCACTATTGAAGAAGGTGAAAAATCATTTAAATTTTATCAATGATTAAGTGTCAAAAGTCTAAGGTAAGTGGTCAGTGGCACGCCCAAATTATAGTTTGCAATCTACAGGCCTATCACTTGAGGAAAAAATATTATCGTCAGTAAAAAAACGACTTGGATGAGTACAAAAGGAATGATTCCTATGTACAAATGATTGGTAGTCACTTCGGGTGGTGCTACTCCTTTTAGATAAAAAAGAGAAAATCCAAATGGTGGGGTGAGGAAAGAAGTTTGCAAATTCATTGCAATTAAAACGCCTATCCATATTAGATTTATATCATAGGCAATAAATATGGGTGCAACTACTGGGACAATAATAAAAATAATTTCAATGAAGTCAATAAAGAAGCCAGCGACAAAAATAATCAGCATCACTAGAAGTAGAAATGCTGTCGGAGAAAGATTGGATTGAGTAATCAACTCCACCAAAAAATGATCTCCGCCCAATTGACGAAAAACAAATGAAAAAGTGGTTGCCCCTAATAAAATTAAAAACACCATACAAGTAAGATGAGTAGTGGTCTCCATCACTTGCTTGCAAATGGACCAAGACAACTTTCTCTGAGCAAGAGTCAAAATAGTGGCGCCAAAGGCTCCTACAGCAGCAGCTTCTGTAGGCGATGCAATTCCAAAAAAGATACTCCCTAAGACCAACACAATTAAAAGTAGAGGCAGTACAAATGCAACAAATACTTTCTTAAATACGTCAGCTTCCCAAAAAGTTTGAAGCTCCGCATCGGGTATCGGGGGTGCGGAATCAGGGCGGACTTGAGCAACTATCAGTACATAAAGTATGTAACAAATCACAAGTAGAATACCTGGTATAAAAGCCGCCCGAAATAACTGCCCCACTGAAACATTGAGCACAGATCCTAAGAGAACAAACACAATAGAAGGCGGGATGATTTGCCCTAAGGTACCTGAGGCTGCAATCGTCCCTGTGGCTAAGGTAGGTGCATATCCTCTCCGTAACATGGTCGGTAAACTAATCAAGCCCATAGTGATAACCGTCGCCCCAACAATACCCGTAGAGGCGGCTAAAAGCGCACCGACTAAAATAACAGATACAGCAAGCCCGCCTCGTATCTTTCCAAAAAGTAATCCCATCGTATCTAGCATACTCTCAGCCAATCCAGACTTCTCCAACATAATCCCCATAAAGATGAACAAGGGAACAGCGAGTAAAACATAGTTGCTCATAGTCCCCATAATACGTTGAGGAAGTGCAGGATAATACACTGAATCTACAAACAAAAGGAGGTAGATTAAAGAAACTCCGCCTAGTGTAAAAGACACTGGATAACCATATAAAATCAGTAACAAAATACTGATAAACAATATGAGCGCTAGAATCTCCATCAGTCGTCATCTTCATTTTTGGATCTTAGGATCTGCCAAGACTGTAGGCTATTGCTTAGCCCTTGCAAGGCCAGAAGAACAAAGCCTATGACAATACAAAACTTAATAATAAACCGATAGGGTAATCCTCCAGGGTCTGGTGAGCCCTCCCCAATTTGGTAAGATGCCCAAGCATATACCAAAGCATATTTAATAATGAAGAGACACCATGGAATAAGAAAAAGCAAATTCCCAAAAAGATTGATTCGTGCTTTCTCCCTCTTAGACATCCAGCTGTAAAACAAATCAACTCGGACGTGCTTATCCATTTGAAAGGTGAATGCTGCACCAAAAAGAAAAAGGACTGAAAAAAGGTGCCACTCCAACTCCATAATCCATGGAGTCGAAAGTTTGAAAAAATAGCGCATTAGAATATCATATAGAACGACGACAACAAGTAGTCCAGAAAACCAGGATGCAAAAACTCCAATCTTGCGATTGATCGAATTGATAGTGTGAATGACGCTTTCCAAATGACCTCTTAAAATGAAAAAAGCGCATCCCGACCAAAATCGAGATGCGCTTAAAGATATATATTTTTGTATAGGAATTCTATTCATTACTTGAAGAAAGAAGAATCATTCGTCCCTCCTGCTTGTACATTTTCAAGTCTCTTCTTGAATTCACCTGATGTCTCAAAATCATTCGTTCTAGCAAAAATTTCTTTTAATGCAATCAAAGTGTTGATATCATTAGCATTTAATTTTTCTGCTTTCTTGAAGTAAGGAAGTGCAACATTGAACAAATCTTCAGACTCTGCCTTCAACATATCATACTTCTTAGCTTCACTGATTGGTAAGTCACCCATCTTCTTTGTTACTTCAGCAGCTTTGTTGAAGTAAAGAGAACCTAAGGAGTATTGTACATCAAACAATTTAGGATCAATCTCCGCGGCCTGCGTATAGTATGATAAAGACTCTTTGAAGTATTCAGGAGCTTTAGCATCCCCAGAAGAAAAGGCCTCTTGGTGAAGACTCATATATACATTACCCAATGCTGAATATACAGAAGGATTGTCGGGAGAAGCTTCTATAGCCTGCTTCAACTTAACAGTAAGCATGTCAAATTTTTGTTCATTAATCAAGTGATTGATTTGAGCAAAAAGAATTTCCTGTGAGTCAGGATACTTAGCCAAGCCTTCTTCAAGGATACTAAAAGCACCTTCATCATTCATCCCGCTTGCAATCTTATATCCGTATGAGTATACACGTGGGTCATCATAATTTTCTGATCTCAAAGATGAAAAAAGCTTTTTAGCCTCATCCAAACGCTCTGTTTCCATAGCACAGTATCCAGTAACAAACTGGTGATCTTTGTATTCTTCAGGGTCACTAAGGGTAACCTTCACACCGTTGTCTGATTGAATAGTTTTCACTTCATCCATCGCCTTTAACACTTTATAAGCATTAGGGTAATCCTTCCTTTGAATAAGGACGTTACTCATGTTGCTTAATTGATTTGCAGTTTCTTGCAATCCTTTAATAGCTTCTTTCTTTTCGAATTTCTTTTCTGCAAATTGCATAGCGCTCTTAAATGCAGTAAAGGCATCAAAGGCAGCAGTTGGATTATTCAAAACAGCAGTTTGATCTATAAATGCAGCATTAATGTCTGTATTTGCAAGATCATTGTAAATCTCACCTGCAGCCAACCAAGTTTTTGCATCCTTATTTGTCAAATCACTTTCAGTAGCAATTGTAATCATATCTAAAGCGACTTGAAGCTTTTCTGCATTATTTACAGGATCAACGCTGTAAGAACCGTGTGCTTGAATTGCCTTTTTTACAGCTTTTGCTGGTTCTACTTGAGCGTAGAAATTAAAAGTCATAGCAAATATGGCTACTAAACTTAATAATGTCTTTTTCATCTTTTTTAATTGTTTTATTCTAATCATTCTAAATGTAAACGTTATTAAATACAAAAATAATATTTAATCCTAAGACGATTGCGAAAAGATCATTTTTGTTGGCAAAACCCTAATATTTTACATTTAAAATGTTAAAACCACCTTCTAGAACTCCTTCTACGCGTGGTTTTTATGCCTAATGCCCCTAATAAACCCCTCGTCAATTCCCTTGTTGCAGTCCTTCCTACTTGCTTAGCGACCTTCTGAAATGTGCTCTGACGTCTGCTAGAAGACCTTGAAGATCCAGTAGTAGACTTCTCCGCCTTTGCTCTTTCTTTTTCTAATTCAGCCTGATTCTCTTCCTTTTGAGCTTCCTCTATCTTTCCTTTCAGTACTTCATAAGCACTTTCACGATCTATTTCTTCATTATACTTTTCTATGATATCAGATGCATCTAATACCGCATTAATTTCTGACTTAGTCAAAACATCCATTCTAGATTGAGGTGCTCTTAGCAAACAATGAACTAGTGGTGTGGGTATCCCTTTTTCGTTTAGTACCGTTACAAAGGCCTCTCCTATCCCTAATGAGGTTAGGAGTTCCTCCGTTTCGTAATAGTCACTTATAGGATAGTTTTGCGCAGCCAATTTGATGGCTTTTCTGTCTTTTGCAGTAAAGGCTCTTAAAGCGTGTTGTACCTTCATACCTAATTGACCTAATACCTCATCTGGAATGTCGTCTGGATTTTGGGTAACAAAAAACAACCCTACTCCTTTTGAACGAATTAATTTAACTATAGCTTCCAGCTGATCTCTCAATGCGTCAGATGCTTCGTTAAATACTAAGTGTGCTTCATCTATGAACATCACCAAACGTGGCTTATCTGCATCTCCTTGTTCTGGCAAAGTAGCGTATATCTCCGCAAGCATTTGCAGCATGAAGGTTGAGAATAATTTTGGTTTATCCTGGATATCTGTAAGTCTTACTACAGATACCATTCCTTTGCCGTCTTTATCTTTTCTGATTAAGTCTTCAATTTCAAAAGAAGTTTCTCCAAAAAACAAATCTGCACCTTGCTGCTCCAGCTCAATAATTTTTCTAGTTATCGTTCCAACAGATGCTGACGATACCTTTCCATACTCTTCTTCAAAATCATCCTTTCCTTCATCCAAAATGTACTTCAAAGTTTCCTTAATATCTTTCAAATCCAACAGAGGAAGTTTCTTATCATCACAGTACTTAAATACAACAGATACTATTCCTGATTGGGTATCATTCAGATCTAATATTTTAGAAAACAGAACAGGACCAAATTCCGAAACTGTAGCTCTTAGGCGAGCTCCTTTCTCACTAGACAATGTCAAGAATTCTACTGGGCTATTACCAGCTTCAAAAGGGATTCCTATACTAGCATGACGTTCGTCTATTTTAGGATGTCCTTCGCTAGCTGCTGCAATACCACTCAAATCCCCTTTAATATCCATCATTAAGACAGGCACCCCTTGGCTTGATAACTGTTCTGCTATGATTTGTAAAGTCTTAGTCTTACCAGACCCTGTCGCGCCAGCGATTAGACCATGACGGTTCATAGTTCTTAGTGGCAAATTTACGAAGCTATTGGTTTGGCATTCGCCATCTAGCATTGCGCCACCAAGGGTAAAATAAGGCCCTTCAAATGTATAGCCTTCTGCGATTTCGGATAAAAATTTTTCTTTTGACATTTCTTATATTTATTTAGATGGGCATATTATATAATATACACCCTAATTTTTGGACATTTTTTCTATAATAAGTCACTATTTAAAGTAATTTCAACAGCAAAAATAGCTATTAATTAAAATTCCATTTCTCCTTTCTTATGTTATATCTTTTTTCATTGACCTTCCAAGCTTTTTTGTCTACATAAGATTCTAGACGCTCCTCTTCCTTTTCATTTAGCATCCCATCAAAAAAATCCAAACCGGTTCGCTTTTCTATTTCATCTACGGAGACCATAAATTCAGAAAGGTGTTTGTCAGAAGCTTCATTCTTCATCACAAATCCTACTGCTCTTGGAGTATTGCCTTCTGTCATAAGCACTTTAAAGTAAGCTGCTGGAACGGCCACCTCATTAGAACCGATATAATCAAGCGGTTCCTCTGCAAAGATAGGGCCTGTGACAATATTCATGGTATTGAACTCACGTACCCAGTCTCTCGTTTGCTCTTCCAATTCTCGCCATATTCCTCCATTGAAGTTGTGTATCTGCGGGCTCATATTACTCATAAAGAAGGTTTCCGACATAGCTAATTTATGAAAATTCATATCTCCAGCTGGGACCAAATGCCCTCTATCATATCCTGACCTTTTGTAATCCGGCAAGTCGGCTGAATTGGTACTCACTTTCGGATCAGTTCTGAAGTTATCTTCACGTTTTACATAAGGGCCATTCATCACATCTTCAGTCATCCGGTATGCGACCCATTCCGCTTGTTCGTACTTCTCTAAGTAAGATAGACTGTAGAAACTGTGATGTACAAGTTCACCGTTAATCGTTGGTAAGTTTTTCATTAAGGTATTGGCCTCGATTGGGTCCACCGAACTCATGTTGGGCGGCTCAAAAACTTCGACATCCAATACTCGAAATACCATGTAAAGGATTCCAATTAGAATGGCAAAGATTCCACCTCGGGCTATGATAGTCCCTGAATTGTTTGATTGATGATGATTCCGCCTGAGTTTTGCCATGTTCTGCTTTACTATTGGCAAAAATAATAAAGTTTTTTGTGATTCATAAAATACTAACAGACAGAGTGTTTCAGCATGCATCTTGAAGGATAAGGATTTGGGGGTGCCTCCATATGCGCCTCCTATCGTCGACTCATATGGAGTCGTGCTATCCATGACTGCGCTCCCGCTCCGGTCCTCCACCAGCCATCTCACAAGCTATCGGACTGCCGCTTTTAGAGCGACATCATTCCTATCACTCACCCGAAAGTTTTTTTCCTTTCGTGATAGCTGCTTTTGTCTTCTTTTTAAACCCCTTGAAGAACTCTGACCAAGTATCAAATTCATAGCGATAATTAAGACCAAAACCACTTTGGCGTTGCGGGCCTAAGAAAGTGACATCATTTTTATTGTATACCAATAACTTAAATCTTCTATCCTTAGTGATGACCCACTCTACTATCACGTCAAAGGTATTGAGTGCAGCAGGACTGCCATCAAAATAAGTCTGATCACCTATTCCTATATCCGTCCCCACTTTTATGGCCAGTCGATCATTGAATAAATAATTTTTGAGTTGCAATGACAATTCACTAGCTCTATTACTCAATCCTGAATTGAGACTAGAGACCCCTTGATCATATACCGCATAGTTGACATTAAATTCTGCTCTTGTGAACACTCCATTTTCGGCTAATATATCTGAAAGCAACTCAGACACATACAGTGATAATTGATTAGACAAAAACTGGGAAACTGTATTCACTCCAAAATTGACAAAATCATTAGAGCCTATAACCGCTTGCGAAGAAGGCAAGAAACTACCAATGACCAAGAGACCAAATACCTGTCTATTTAGTTCATTTTCATCTTCATTAAGAGTTACAAGTTTAGTATCTACAAAGCCTTTGACCTCTCCTGACAGGTCTGGAAAATCCATTTGAAATTCAATATCAGGTGAGAATAGGTCCCCTTTCAAAAACATCGATAAGTCTACATTGGTAGTATTCCTCGCTTCCACCTCAACATTTTGGTTCACTGCTGATTCTAAAAACTCTGCTATCAAATTAAAGACGGAAGTTCTCAAGCCTACATATTCTGCTTCCAAATTGATCTGTGCAGTATAAGGGTCTCCATCCCAAACAATGCTTCCTCCCCTTTTCACTTGAAAAGGCTTATTGAACTTAACCAAATCTCTATAAGAGTATGTAAATAGGTACTCTCCTTCTTCTATTTCGTAACTGCCATACATACTAAAATCTCCTGTTCGGGTGTTTCTTATTTCTACATTTCCTCTTCCTCTTCCTTTCACGATATCGCCTGCTTCTTCGTCAAAAATCAACTGCGCATCTACCGCCTCCGTGATCTCAAGATTGAGCAAAATATTTACTCCGCGCAATTCGAAAAAATCTTCTTGCTCGACAGCCACTTCTCGCTTTACAAAATTAATAAAGCTTGTTTCACTACTTTCAGAACCAGATTCGATAGGAATAAACATTTTAGTCCCATCCAAAGTAGTTGCATTAATATCAATATCCGTCTGGTGAAATGGACCAGTAAACTCTACGGTTCCTTGCCCAATCCCTGTGCCATAGAACAGTTCATTATCTTCTTTAGAGGTATCTAAGGCTAAAAAGCGAGGTGCCTCTATCACAAGATCAAGCACCATATCCTTGAGGTTGGTATGCCATACACCCCCTTTTAGTATGGCTTCGTTTCCAAATTTATCGGTGACTATACCGCCAGTACCATCTAATAAGGTTTTAGTAACCTTGACTATTCCATCTTCTACAAAATATGTTGTACCAAGATAATCCACATCAAAAGCACCATCATAAATACGTAAATCGCCCTCGGAATTTATGTCTGTTGGAAAACCACTTAATTTTACATCCGCATCTACAAAGCCCTTTGTATTAGACAAACCAGATGGTATAAAATATTCCAAAAGGCTAAGCGGGACTGCATTACTGCCGATATCAAAATCAAAAAAATTATCCTGATAATCAGGATTAGTCTTTCGGTTTTTATTGGGAGGAATGTAGTATCCTTCCGCTATAATTTGTTGATCATCTTTAGTTAGAGATAAATAGGTTTGTATTTTTTCATCGAGATTTGGCAGCTTTGCATTCAAGCTTAAGACTCCCCAATCATCTTCAAATATCTTTAGCGTATCCATATTTAGATTGAGCTCAAATCCTTCAAATGCAAATACATCTTTTGCTTCTATATCCAGCGTAAAGTCTCCATCAAAATAGAGCTTATCGTAATTCGTATACTTATTTATTTCATCCAAGTCAAAATGTTCAAGACTAATATTAACCCCTTTTGCCCCTTTATTATTAAGAACTACATTTTGCAAACCATTTGTCAATGCAAAATTTTCAATATCTAAGAAATCTCTTCCAAAACGAATGGAATTATTATCTTGTACATCCCATTCCTGGCCAAGCAAGGTAAGGTTAGATGGTAAGAAGCTGAGTTCAAAAACCTTATCTTCCTTGACTTGTAATACTCCATTCATGTTTAGATTATAAACCTTACCCGTTTCATCGTTAATATTAAAGTTGAAATCTATTTTATCATTTCTTGCATCAGCCAATAAACTATAGGCTGGAATTCTTTGGCCTTGCTTTAAATAGGTGTCAAATACCCCAAGTACTAATTCCGTTTCCGTTTCATTTGCATCTAAGAGGACATTTATATTTTCAAAAGTATTTTGGTCAAATGTAAAACTTGGCAACTCTGCTAATAAAGAAAGGGAATCTTGAAAGGTATTAAAGTAACCAAAGGCTTTCATGTTTCTGATAGTATCTATTCGACTATCAAGGAAGTAAGTCAAGTTTTCAGAATCAAAAACCTCTAAGTCAAAATCTAATTCTATATCATCATACTCCTTTTGTGATAGACCTATATTTAATCGCTCTGCATATTCTGGAAATTTTATAACAAAGTAATCTTGGAAAGCAAACGCTATTTTATCTACCTCATACTGGCCATTTAGGTCTAAGTTCAATAGTTCACTTTCAAGATGTATTTTCTTGTTACCTGATGCTTCTGCGGTAGATGTTAATGCAATGGTGTCAAGGTTATATTCTAAGCCTTCATCTTGTATGGCTATTTTGAAATCAGACAAATTGACTTCACCTTCGATATCAGATATATTCTCCCCTACTGCATTGATATCTATACCCCCAGAAAGTACAATGTTTTTTTCGCTTAGGTTTAATTTTTTGAAATCAATATTTCTAACTTCAGAGGTGAAATTATATTCTGGTTTGTTTCCCGCAAAACTGATTTTCCCTCCAAAATCCAAGTCTATATTTTCATCTCCAATCTTAAGGTCTCCATCAAATTCATTTCTATCTAATCGACCGATTAGATTTATATTTTCATATCTATACCCTTGGTAAGTAAACTCTTCCATCGTTGCGCTCAAGTTGGCAGAGGCTACCTCTCTTTTTAACCCAATTCCTTCCTTTACATTTGCAGAAATTGTCATTTTTCCAAAACGTTGGTCCCCAGTCCAAATCGCCAAGTCAAAATCTTTTAAATTCAGTTGGCCTTCGTATTTAGCGGTTTCTATTCCGTCGGTCAAGCGCAACTGCACGTCAGAGGTTACTGCACCTAAGTCCGTTTTCAAATCTCCAAATGCCACAAAATCATTAAAGAAGCCGGTGAACTGACCTGTAAAATTTAGATTTCCCAGTTTGTCAAAATTAGGAGGCAAGACAAAATTTGGAATCAATTGCCTTAGTGAAGTGATTGCAACATTGATATCATCAATTTCCAGATTTAGGAACTCTTCGTTTTTAACTGTCAAATTACGAGTACTAAAATCTCCATTGAAAGTAAGCTTATCACTTAGCTGGATGTTGAGGTCACTTCCTTTTAAATTATTGACTTTTCCATTCAGCCTTCCATCTATCACTAAAGATTCATCTCGATATAAATTGAGGAATTCATTTTTCGCTAATTTGTCTCCAAGAAAAAGCACATCTTTTACTCCAATTTTCGCGTCATCAAAATCAGAAGTTATGTATACTTTATCAGCGAAGGCGGAAAAGTCTGCCAACTCTCTGTACTTAAGCGTTAGACTTCCTCCGAAAGAACTATTAGATGTTTCTAGCTGATAATCATTGGAGACTATCTTTCTATTGGTTAAAAGGAGTTCATCTACTTGAAAATTATCGATAACAAAACCACTCTTTTCTTTAAGAGATAGATTCTTCAGTTGACCGCTAAATTCTTCTGATCTAAATTTTAGATTATTAAATTCTAGATTCACATCACTTAATACCAAATCTTTAAAGTCGATTACGTTTTTCGATTTAGCAAAACCGAGAGAATCTGTACTTCTTGTATTGCGAATATTAATTCTACTATCACTTACTATAATATCTTCTGCAGAAAAAACCAAGGGTAAGGCTAGGGAGTCAGCTTCTTCTATCAGTACTTGTTTTCTTGTTTCTTCATGTGTCAAAAAATCATCTATCAAAGATTCATTCCGACCATACTCATGGAGATCAAGTGCCAGCCCATTGATATGGATGTCATTAATTTGATAATAATTTTTATTGATATTGAAATCTTCAAAATTGATTTTAGCATTTTCTACACAGGCATTTAAGTCTTGACCTCTCAAAGCATCATTTTGTTCAAAGCAAACATCTTTGAAATTGATATGATCTAAATTGAGTTCGAAGGATTTGAGTCTATTTCTGTTTTTATCCTCCTTTCGATTCGATTCCGTTTTCAACTTCTCAGCTAATAATTGAATATTGTTATAAAATTGTCCAGAATCTCGGCGAATCTTTACAATACCTTTATCTAGCGAAATTTCATTGATCATGACCCTACCATAGAAAAGCGACTTCCAGTCCATGTTGAGATCTACGTCCAGCTGTTCACTATACAGCAGAGTATCTTGATTATAGTCTTCTATATAAAACTTCGAAAAGGATAGGTTATTAAAAAAGTCTAGGTCGATTTTTTCAATATCAACTTTGGTCTCGAGTCGTTCTGAAAGGTTAGTGGTAACTTTCTTTATAGCCCAATTTTGAAAATCTTCATCTTGGACAATAAGACCAGCTAAAATAGTAAAGAGAAAAAGCAATAGTAAGACAACCGCCGAAAAGCGTAAAAGACGACCTATAAAAGGCCTCTTTTGTTTTTGGTCTATGCTATTTTCTTCAGAATTTACGTCCATTGAATGCGCTAAAATACTTGTATATATATTAACAACGTAATAAATCTAAAAGCTACTTAAAAATAAGCGGTTTAACTTAAATTTAATGATATGGTAAAAAGTCACAATTTGTCATGAATTTCAACAAAAAAAAGCCTAAAAGCCTATCTTTTAGGCGATTATTGCCGTATAATTGCACATCCTTAGAATATATCAAGTTTAGCAGTAACAGTATTACCTCCCCTTAACCACAGTAGGTTACATAGTAAAGCAAAATCAAACAGTAGTAATTTTATTATTATTATTACCTCATTACTAATACCGTAAATATTATGATAAACCGTAATACACTCCTCATTGTATTATTACTATTCTTTGGACAAACCCTTTCTCTGGCTCAAGTGAGCACTACCGCTCACGATTATATCCCCCCTTATAACGGAGGTTTTCATTATGGCGTAAATATGGGAGGCTATGGCACCTCGAGTAATGTATCTCCTGATAACGGTCTTTTACTTCCTTGGACAGATGATGAATTAGCTGAAATTGCGATTGGCAATCCAGCTGAAGGCATAGCTGGTGCAGGAGTTACATCTATCCGTTTAGCTCTACCCGATTCTTTTGTTGAAGAATTTGGATTTGATATTAGGCTAGATGTTTTTAATCAATATAATCAATTGGGTCTTGAGGACCATACGGTATTCCTCAATAGTCCAAGCCCAGCGCATAGAGATTTTACAGAATATTGCCCTGGACAACCTTCAGAAATTTTTAGAAACCTACATGAACCGATATGGGACAATGGTGCTAACGGCACCCCCTACAATGACAATAATTTTTATGCTAGATATGTATATGAAGTCGTTGCTAGATACGGAAAATGGGTAAGGTATTGGGAAGTATGGAATGAACCAGATTTCACAGATTGCACATGCAGCACGTCTGCTCCAGGAACTCCTGGAAGTTGGTGGACTGAAGATCCGAACCCATGCGATTTGAACGGAGCTTTCGGTATTAAAGCTCCAATTTCTCATTATGTTAGAATGCTTAGAATCACTTATGAAATTGTGAAGTCTCAGTATCCAGACAGCTATGTGGCTACTGGAGGGCTTGGATATGCAAGTTTCTTGGATGCGATATTAAGAAATACAGATAATCCTAACAATGGTGATGTTTCAGCCGAATACCCATTAAAAGGAGGTGCTTACTTTGACGTTGTATCTTGGCACTACTATCCTCATTTGGATGAAGCATTCAAAGAGTGGAATCAATCGATAATGGATTTTGATTATTTTAGATATTCTGACGCAGCATATGACGAGTTTATTGAGAGAGAACGTCAGTATGAAGCTGTCCTAGAAGCAAGAGGATATAATGGTGTTACTTTTCCAAGAAAATTAAAAATAAATACTGAAACAAATCTTCCAAGAAAAGAAATCCTTTCAGCGAATTCTGCTGGTGGAAATCAACTTCAGGCGAATTACAACATGAAAGTTATGTTTGCTTCACAAGTAGCTGGACTAGATCATTTGCATCTCTTCCACATTGGTGAATCTAGAGACTTCGATAATGTTTGGGTACCACAACATCAATTTGACATGATGGGTCTCTATGAAAATTTGCTTACTCAAAATAAGAATACAGCTACACATACCCCAGGTGGAATAGGATTAAAAACAATGTCTGATGCACTAGCAGGTTTTTGGTACGATGCGGGCAAGACAGCTCAATTACAATTGCCTTCCAATGTAAGAGGAGGTGCATTTTCTAATGGGGCTGGAGAAACAACTTATATGTTATGGGCTAGGACTTTTAGAGATAGAAGTGAAGAGGCTTCTGTATCCTACACTTTCCCTCCTTCTGTGCCATGGACTAGTAATAGTTCTGCCACACTAGTGAGAAAAGAATGGAATTTCTTTTCTACGAATCAAACAGCTACAGTAAGTTTTAGAAATGTACAATTGAATGGAAATCCTGCTTTTTACACTTTGGGCGGCGGTGCTGTATCACAATGTGATGGCTTGACCGTTAGTGTCAATTCTGAAGTACCAACGTGCTTTGGCTTTACCAATGGAACAATTGCAGTGAGTGCTACTAATGGCGTAGAACCTTATACCTTTAGATGGGAGGATAACTCTGGATCTCCTTTAAGAAACAATCTAGTTTCTGGAACCTACTTTGTAACAGTAACAGACGGAGCAGGCTGCTCTATTAGTCAAACTATAGAACTTAACTCCCCAGGCCCGCTGAACGCTACTATCCAAGTAAGGAATGAAACGGTGACTGGCTTAAGCGATGGTTCATTAACTGCATTTGCTTCCGGTGGATCACAGCCTTATAATTACTTCTGGTCAAATGGTCGGGAAGGCCAAAATAATCAAGGTCTTGCAGCTGGCACATACTCCTTAACTGTAAATGATAGCAAGGGATGTCCTTTATTTAAGGATGTTAATGTTGAATCGGATGACATTGGATGCGGTGCATTCAATCTAAACACATTCAAAACAGACCTGACTTGTTTCAATTCTAATAATGGAACCATATCTGCAAATCCTCAAGGAGGTACTGGAGACGTTACATTCTTATGGAATACAGGAGCAATAACCCAATTTGTGGACAATCTAAGTCCAGGTACCTATAGAGTGACAGCTACTGATGAACTAGGTTGTTCTCAACAAGCTACTACAATTATAAATTCTCCCAGTCAGCTTTCGTTATTTGTTTCACCAATTCAACCAAGTATTGGTGGTCTAAATGATGCTAGAGCTTCTGCTTTTGTGAGTAATGGTACCCCTCCATATAATTATCTTTGGAGTAATGCGGAAACAACACCAAGCATAGAAAACTTAGCGCCGGGTGTATATGGCGTAACTGTAACAGATGACAATGGGTGTCAAGCGATTGGTCAAACTGAAATCATAAATCTAGAACCAGATTGTGAAAACTTTGAAACAAGCATAGTATTTAGTGATCCAAGATGTGCTGGAGAAAATAATGGTTTTGTATCCATAAATCCTGTAAATGGTATGCCTCCTTTCACTTTTAATTGGAGCAACGGGTTCACTTCTCAAACCATCGGAAATCTTCCCTCAGGAACTTACTTTGTAACCGTAGAAGATGCGGCTGGCTGCGTAACCACTTCTGCCCAAACACTGACTCCTAAAGCGCCCTTATCAATAGTAACAGACATAACCAATACAACAGAAAATGGAACTGCGGATGGAATTGCGAGACTTCAAATAAATGGGGGTACAATGCCCTATCGTGCTTCTTGGAGTAATGGAGCTGAAGGACTTGAAGTAAACAACTTAGCTACTGGTGCCTACAACGTAACTGTATATGACACAAATAATTGTGAAGCCATTACTCAGGTTATAATAGAATCTAATGCAGATGACTGCTTAAGCTTTACGGATGTATTCTTCCAATCTGAGAATATAAGATGTGCAAATGTTAATGATGGGGCCGTTATTTTATTACCCCAAGGAGGGCAAGCACCATACACTTATCAATGGTCTAATGGGGCTACTACTCAAGGCCTTTCTAATTTGTTTGCTGGAAATTACACCGTTACAGTTACTGACGCCAATGAATGTATACACATTAGAACAATCACTATAGATGAACCTCAGGCACTCACAGGTGCAATTAATGTAGCCCTTACAGGCGTATGTGGGGATGAAGCGAATCTTAATGCAGTAGGAGTTGGTGGAACACCTCCCTATGACTATGTTTGGAATACAGGTGATGCGAGTACTGGTATCTTCAATCTTCCTGGAGGAGACTATAGGGTAACTATTACAGATTCTAATGACTGCACCTTTACTGATGGCTTTTTCTTTGAAGAGGATAATTCGTTTCCAAGTATAGGTCAGAATGTTTCTGACATTAGATGCAATGGCGAGACTAATGGATCTATAGATATAGAAAACTTTACGGGACAAGGACCATTTACTTATACTTGGTCTAACGGATCTACAATCATTTCTAACTCCCAAGATGTTGGCTCTTTATCGGCCAGTGTGTATGACCTTACTGTAGAAGATGCCAATGGATGTGATAGTGAACACACCTTCATAGTCTCCGAACCTAATCCAATAGAACTAGAGTTTGACGTAATTACTCCTAATACTGTTGATGACAAAGGGTCTATTAAAGTAAATGTATTTGGAGGGGTAAAACCATATAGTTATCTCTGGGATTTTGGAGCTAATACGGAAGTAATTAACAATGTAGATGTTGGTACTTATAGTGTGACCATTACGGATGGCAATGGTTGTGTCTCTTCTTCTGATGTTACATTAAATATCACGAGTACTCGTCAGAATATCGCACGAGATAATGCTTTTAAAATATATCCGAATCCTACTCAGGACTTCTTCTTTATTGAAGTGCCGAGTAATGAATTGGTACCAGAGCAAATCAGTCTACATGATGTGCATGGTAAAGTAGTAATGCAAAACAAGTATATTCAACAAGGAAATCTATTGCGTATAGATGCAAACAACTTAGTTTCTGGAACTTATTTTGTTCGCATTTATTTGGAAGACGGCTATACCTTAGCCAGGAGAATTATTTTGCTAGAAAATTAAAACGATAGCAAAGCAAAACGATAAAAGCACTTTGGTCGAATGATCAAGGTGCTTTTTC
>CAYWOZ010000065.1:0-17466 GCA_964458675.1 uncultured Saprospiraceae bacterium | reverse complement strand
CCACTCCACTACCTCTACAAGTACTACAAGTACTTACAGATGAGGCATCCTTGGCACCATTACCTCCACAAGTCTTACATCCAACTTGTTTTTTAACTTTGATTTTCTTCTTTACACCCTTAGATATTTCTTCTAGGGTAAGAGAGACTTTGATGCGGAGATTGCTCCCCTTTTGGCCTCTAGCTTGACGTCTTCCTCCTCGGCCACCCCCGCCACCAAAGAACGAGTCGAAGCCACTGTCTCCAAATATATCTCCAAACTGGGAGAATATATCTTCCATATTCATACTGCCGCCACCGAAGCCATGCCCTGCATTTCCTCCAACGCCTGCGTGACCAAAGCGATCGTATTTAGCACGTTTGTCTGGATTGCTAAGTACCTCATAAGCCTCTGCTGCTTCTTTAAACTTCTCTTCTGCCGCCTTATCATCTGGATTACGATCCGGGTGATACTTCATAGCAATCTTTCGATATGCCTTTTTAATCACCTTTTCATCCGCCCCCTTATCTACACCCAGTATGTCGTAAAAATCTCTTTTAGCCATGCTAATTTATTTCTTATACATTTATGAATGGTTCGGTAATTTTTTGAAAACCTTAAATCACAATCTATTAGCCATCTAAAAACTAACACTTTAAGAAAACAAGAGCTAGTTTGAAGTTTTTTTGATAATCAGTGATTTAACGTTTAATTACCGTACCATTGATTTATACCAACAATATCTTATTGGTATTATTTGCCTACTACAACTTTAGCGTGGCGAATAATTTTATCGTTGAGCAAAAAGCCCTTTTCTATCGTATCTACGATCTTCCCTTTCATGTCTTCATTAGGAGCAGGAATCTCCGTAACTGCTTCGTGCATTTCTGCATCGAATACTTCTCCAGTCGTTTCCATCTCTGTGAGTCCCATTCCTTTTAAGGTGGTATGCAATTTATTGTACACCATAGTGACACCGTCAGGGAATACTTCTTCGCTCCCCTCG
Source organism: uncultured Saprospiraceae bacterium (assembly GCA_964458675.1). Taxonomy (GTDB): domain Bacteria; phylum Bacteroidota; class Bacteroidia; order Chitinophagales; family Saprospiraceae; genus JALZVN01. The sequence continues at coordinate 16,481 of CAYWOZ010000065.1, read as the reverse complement.
TCATCAGAAATCTTCTTTGCTCTATCGAAGTCATCCAATACCGGTAGTAATTTAGACAAGGTATCTTTAGCAGCGTTGCTCATCATATCGATCTTCTCTCTAACGGTACGCTTCTTATAGTTTTCAAACTCTGCCAAGAGGCGTAGTTGCTTATCCTTTAGTTCTGCCTTTTCCATCTCTAAATTGGCCAACTTTGCTTCAGGAGTATCTGCCGCCTCTGCTTCCATTTCTTCTGCCACTTCTTGATCCTGTTCTGCTACTTGATCTTGTAGGTCAACGTCTTGTTCTTCTATGTCTTTTTTCTTCTTTTTAGCCATTTTGTTTTTCCATTTTTTGAACATACAATGGGAGTGCTATTACTATGCCACCAGCTATTTTGCGCCATTTTGGCATAAAAATTCATAAATACCCTGAAAATACGTCAATCACTTGCCATTCAAGGTCTTTTCAATCTCTTCAAAACTCATGTTTACGCCTGCCACACTGCCATCAGGAGCGATAAGATACTTGGTAGGAACCTCCCGCACTCCATACAATTCTGTAGCTATTTTGGCATTTAGTAGCTTGAAATTGGTAATGGGATCAAAGATATGATATTCCCAATCTAATCCCAGTTTGACTATCTGCTGTTTCGTGCGTTCTTCGGATCTGGCTCCTTCTCTCTCAAGGGCAACACTTACAATCTCAAAGCCATCAGCATTGGGAATAGAGGCATTACTATATTTTTTGTTTAGCTCTTTGAGCATGGGAAATTCTGCTCGACATGGGCCACACCAAGTACCCCAAAAATCTAGCAAAACATACTTCCCCCGCAAATCTTCCAGAGCGAATACTCTACCATCAATGAGTGTAGTTGAAAAAGTAGGTGCCTTTTCACCTCCTCCATATTTTGGAGACATGAAGATGCCTTTTCCTATATATATGCCTACTCCGAGAATGAGAAAAAATAAAATGGACTTTGTTGACTTACTCATATTTTAAAACTTTATAGATTTAGGAATCTGTTTATTTGGTAATTTGTACTTTACAGAATTAACAGATTTACTAATTGACAAATTTACAACAATCATGATTATCGATCCTAAAAATACACCTACTGCAGAACTTCACCAATATTTATTGGGTTCAGTAGCCCCTAGGCCTATAGCACTAGCAAGTACGATTGACGTAAATGGCGTCGCTAATGTAGCGCCTTATAGCTTTTTTAATGCTTTTAGCAGTAATCCTCCGATAGTCGTATTCTCTTCTAATAGGAAGGTGAAAGACAATACTACAAAGGACACTTTACATAATATAGAGAATAACAAGGAGGTGGTAATCAATGTTGTATCTCACGATATCTTGCGCCAAATGGCAATTAGTAGTGTGGCTTTTGGGCCTTCTGATAGCGAATTTGCTAAGGCTGGTTTCACCCCTCTTCCCTCTGACCTGGTCAAGCCCTTTAGAGTAAAAGAGTCACCTGTACAAATGGAATGCAAAGTCAGTGATATCATTACACTTGGTGAACATGGGGGTGCGGGTCACCTCATCATTTGCAATATTGTACGTATGCATATAGACGACTGCGTACTCGATGAGGAAAATAAAATAGATCCTCAAAAAATAGACTTGATGGGGAGAATGGGTAGAGCTTTTTATACCCGGGCTTCGGGAGACTCCATCATGAAGGTCTATCAAAATATTGGAAAGATCCCTTTAGGCTATGACCAAATTCCAGATCACATCAAGACTTCGAATATTTTATCAGGAAATGATGTGGCACAAATCGCAGGGCAGCTAGCTTTTCCTAGCGAGGAATTGTTAACCAGTACCGCGAGTGAATATAAAAGTCTTTTACAAAATGACGAATCTGAAAAAGTACACGCTATCGCTAAAGATTTGATTGCTAAAAAAGAGGTAGAAAAAGCTTTTGCTCTATTGATGAGTGAATGATATGTAGTATAAAGCTGTCTAGCGGACAGCTTTATACTCAAAAGAAATTGGTTTGGGCCTTTTCTGCTATTTCTTTTAATCAATATCCATATCAAAAAAATCTCATTTTGCGTTTTGTATCAATTTTAGAACCCTCATCGAAAACGCACGAAACCACAAGATGTCTCTTTTATAAGAATATTCCAAAGTGACTCATTACTTCACACAAATTACCTTAAGCACTCTCTGGCCTAATCCTTCCGCTTGCACATGTACTAAATAAGTGCCACTTGCTATGGAAGCATCACTCATATCACATTCAATAGTCGAGGGCTGTGACTCTTGCATGTTTGCATCTAGTTCAAATTGTTTTATAAACAAACCATCTATATTATAAATGGTCACAGTAGATGAAGGGGGTAGATTGCTAATATTTACCGTACTCGAAGAATTGCTCGTATTCGAAGAAGTCATTACCAGATTGGGGGATACAATAATATTATTTAATGCATTATTTTGCTCTGCAAGGGATACCGTAGATGTAATTCCATCTAGCCTAGCTCTATATATCTGTACATTGCGCTCGCCTTCTAAATATGGACTTGCCTGCCCTCTCTCCGTTACTGGACTAAAAGGTTCGTATTCATTGAATGCATAAGCTATAGCCATGTAATAATAGGTCGTTTGATCGTCAAAGGCCCCTCCGGTAAACAAATCTATACTCAACTCAAAAGTATTCTCAACACCATCATTTTTTCCTTCCACTTCTAATATCGGATTCCATACTATAGGGTTATCAAATGAACCCGCGTTGGGATTTCTTATACTTTCCCAATTGAAAATTTCGACTGCTTCGTTATTTATATCACTCTGGAAAGCAATTCTTGCTTTTTCTGGATTATCTAATTCTTCTCTGGTAATATTTTCATCTCTTAGCTGATATACAATATACCCCTCAAAACTATAAGTACTTTCTTCCACTGTAAAATTTGGAGGGACTAAGGTGCTGCGTACTGAATATGACTCGTCTGCATTATTGGAAGTAATAGAGCTATTTGACAATTCAAAATTGAAATTTTGGTCTTGTACTTCAACTTTTACATCTGGAGCATCAGGTCCGTCCAAAATATCAAAACAAGAATCAAACATACTTTGTGCTAGGTCATCTGCTCTAAACAATCTCCCCATATCAGGACAAGGATATGTAACATCTGGCACCCAAGGTATACCAATAATCAATTCATTTATTTGTCCTGGATCTAGTCTAAATGGTCCAGCGGATTGTATTGTTCTTCTATCCTCATTTAACAATCCTTCTGAACACATAGACCATCCACCGTCTACATTAGGCTCATCATGAAATGCAAATCTTGTCACCTCTGTGCCCCCAAAACCATTTCCTCCAATGGTCAAAGGAGTGCCATCAGTCCAGAGGCCAGATAAAATATTATAATGTCCTAGAGAGGTCACTGGATCCGTCATACCAGGATTTGTAGTTGGGCTCTGTCGGTTAAAATAAATGAAAGAAGTCATTCCTATCTCCACAATGGTATCAAATGCTTGACCTAAATCAGGATCTATCAACTCACCATCTGGTCCAATAATTTTTGGTGCTAGTGGGCCTCTAAAGAAGTCTACTCCTAGATAAGGAACTTTATCACCATAGGTGGCAATTCCTCCTATGCAGTTGGACCCAGATGACCCATCTAAAGCATCTCTATTGTAAACATACATCAAATCTCGAATGGTATCACATCCAACGAAGTCGTCTTCTGAACATCCAAGATCTGCGTCTAACCATATACCAAAAATGGTTTTCTCTCTACTTTCTGCTGCTCTGTTGATTAATTTATACCGTGTAAATGTCATATCGTTGAGTGCATCATCCGTTGCGAAAGCAAATGCTTGGCCATGAACTTCCATATGTAATGGATCTGCACTAGACTCAGTATGTATATTTCCGGCATCGTTAAATATCCAATATTCCATCCCATCTGCATAATGAGGGGCACTACAGCCTCTTACACCGATAATAGGGTAGTCTCCAAATTGTGGAGTATATAAACCATCTCCGTTTTCATCCCAAAAGGGAGCCAAGCCTTGTTGCGCATCTGGCAATTGAAAATCGAATAGTTCAAAGAAAAATTCATTGCCAAGAGCAGGCCACCCTAGAACGCTATTTGGTATTTGAGAGACTTCATAGGGTATATTGTCTGCAAACGCTTGTCTATATTGTGCAATGTGTAAATCTATTTCCTCTCCCGTCACAGCAAAAATCTTATCCCAATTTTCACAAGTCTCTGTTTGCGTAAAACCACTAGAAGTGAGCGGCCCTGGCCAATAGTCAGAATTACCTGAAGACGTTCCAAATTGTTGAGCGGCTACCTTGAGATTACCCATGGCATCGAAGCCACCCATCCATACAGCACCTGCAAATATAGCACTTACTTCCGGCTCTCCAGGTTCGACTTGAGGCACTATATATTGAGCCCCATTGCCATCCCACCATAAATCCCCTCTGACTAAAAGTCGCGCTCTTACATTATTGACATCCAGATCTGATTGCGCAGTTGCTTGAGCACAATTTTGTTTGAAGATGTCTTTTTTGCTCAGCTTTTCGGATCTTGCTGCATCAGGATATTTGAAAGCGGATAGAGAAAATATCAGGCTACAAAATACAGCTGTGATTAAATATTTCATTTCTAATTTTGTTTTGGAATATTCTATTTGGAATACGATTATTTCACACTAATTAGTTTAAGAATTTTTTGACCAATACCTTCAAATTGTATATGGATAAGATATACTCCACTGGAAACTGATGCCCCATTCGCATTTTTCAAATTCCATTCTATGTCGAATTTTTGTTCACTTTGAGAATTATCTTCTATTTGAAATTGTTTAACAAATCTGCTGTCTAGCGTATAAACCGTCAATACAGTTTGTCCCGGAAGGTTTACAATTTTGACGACATCAGACACTTGATTACTTCTGATATTCGAAGATGCTAAGACAGGATTTGGATAAACGCTTACTTTATCTAAACATCATATCAGATCCATTTACATTTTCTAATAATGAAGCGCCCACTGTATTGTCCCCATAGGCTGAATTTTCTCCAAAAAAGAGATTAAGTCTTGTACCTGTTTCTACATCAATGGCATATCCGGGAAACCAGGCTAATCCTGTTGTACCTGTTCCATCGGGATCAGGTCTACCATCAGCATCATTGTCTTCTTTACTCACAGATGGTCTTTTGACCACTTCAAAATTGCTGCTGCCATCATCTAATTCAAAACCTGCATCTGTAAAAAAACGATTTCCCGTTTCGACAACTACGCATCTGCTCCATTTAGATTTATCGTTGGTAAATACAATATCAACATTATTTAATTCTTCTAATGGATTTCTACTTTGAACTAAAGCTGACTGTACAAACAGCCATGCTGGTGTAGCATATACTGTTTCTCTCAAGTTCCAATCCATAAGTGTGTAGGGGGCGAAGTGACCCGTACCAAGATTCGTAAATGCTTGAAATGGATCTAGTTCACTATTTACTTCTCCAAGACCAGTCGATTGATAATGCAAATCGAAGTTTTCAAGCTCTTCTATATTGTTTGCATTATCAGGTACAGGAGTCAACCAAGTTAAAGAAGGGTCAGCATAGCTAATTCTTTGACCGATGGCGCCATTTTTACTATTTATTAAATCTCCAGCATCCTCTGTTTGGCCGATAGTTATAGAAAAGCCTAGATCAGAAAATACTTGTTCATTCTGATTTTCTAAATTCACATCTGCTCTACCCAAACTTTGATTGCTATCTGCGTCAAAAAGCTCCCACCCACTCTAACCTGATTCTAGGGCATTGCTTTGATCAAATCGCAAGACATATTTGCCGTCTATAACATTCAAGGGGTCTACCACATCGACTACGATTGGAGCTTCTCTTCTATTGTACACGATGGGGCCATTGTACAATGAAGGCAAAGTTCCGGCTTGTGCTTCAAGCAATCTATTTCTTTCCTCCTCAGAAAGGGATAAAAAATTACCTCCTGCTCCTAATCCATCTAGTCTAGTAACAATGGGCTGGTCTCCGTATTCAAAGCATACTTCCTGCGCAGAAGGGCTAACACTGTAGGTTCGTATATTTCTACGCCCCTCTATATAAGGATTCGCTTGTCCTGTTTGATTTACTGGATCAAAAGATTCGTATTCATTAAAAGCATATGCAATGGCCATATAGTAATATGTCTCATCGTTGATAAGGGACTCTCCCGTAAATAAGTCAGTACCCAATTGGAAGGTTGTTTCGATTCCTTCATTCTCTCCCTCTACCTCTAGAGATGGGATAAATACATAAGGGGGATCAAAGGGGCCAGCATTTGGATTTAGAACGGATATCCAATTGTAAATATCGGCAGCTTGATTTTCTATGTCCTTTTGGAATACAATCCTCGCTTTTTCTGGATTATTCACTTCTTCTCTACTGACATTCTGATCTCGCAACTGATAGACGATGTACCCTTCGAATTTGTATAAGCGTTCATCATCAGGAAAAGAAAGCGGACTAAGTCGGTCTAATTCACTATATCCTTGATTGCTATTATTAGATGTTACTAGGTCGTTTGATAGTATGCCAATTAGTTTTTGATCTTGAGAAATCCAATCCACATCTGGAGCATCTGGGCCATCTATCAGGATGTCAAAACAGGAATTAAATAGGTTTTGTGCCATGTCATCTGAACGAAACAATCTCCCCATATCCGGACAGGGATAGATAACATTAGGCACCCAGGGTACACCTATTATTAATTCATTAATTTGACCTGGATCTAATCTAAATGGTCCTGAAGATTGGACAGTTCTTACATCTTCTAATGAAATATTTTCTGAACACATAGACCATCCATCTGGGTTGTTAGGTTCATCAAAGAAAGCATAGTTTGTCGTTTCTGTCCCCCCAAGCCCTGTTCCTCCAACTGTTAGAGGCGTTCCATTTCTCCATGTACCTGCCATATAATTATAATATTCTTGTGCATTGGTTGGGTCTATCATATTAGGGTTTACTGTTACACTCGCTTGATTGAAATAGATGAAAGAACTCATCCTTAATTCAACTAAAGTATCAAAAGGTTGATTAGGTGACGGATTAATGCACTCCCCATTTGAGCCTAAAACTTTAGGGGCCAATGGGCCTCTAAACAAATCAACACCTAAATAAGGTATCTTATCTCCATAGGTGTTCGCACCTGAAACACAGTTCGCCCCAGAAGAGCCATCAACAGCATCACTGTTGTATGCATACATAAGATTTCGTGTCGTATCACATCCTATATAATCATCTTCGCCACATCCTAAATCAACATCGACCCAAATACTAAAAATGGTATTTTGAATACTCTCTTGAGCTCTATTGATCAATTTATAACGTGTAAAAGTCATATTGTTGAGTTCATCATTGCTTTCAAAAGCAAAAGCTTGAGCTTGAATTTCCATATTCAAAGGATCTCCTCCAGATTCAGTATGCACATTCCCTGCATCGTTAAATATCCAAAACTCCATCTGATCCGCATAGTTCGGCAGTGAGCAACCTCTTATTTCTATTATCGGGTAATCTCCAAATTGAGGAGTATATAAACCATCACCATTCTCATCCCAAAATGGAGCAAGACCTTGACTTGCGAATGGCAATTCGAAACCAACAGCATCTGCAAAAAATGGATTGGCTTGCCCAGGCCACTCTAATACGCCTTTTGGCATGAGTGAAATATCATAAGGTACATTATCTACTTGCGCTTGTCTGAACTGCGCAATGTGCAAATCTATTTCCTCTCCAGTCACAGAAAATATCCTATCCCAATTAGTACAGCTCTCGAAGAGGGTTGCACCAGAAGCATCTAGTGGCCCTGGCCAATAATCTGAAGACCCATCACCAGTACCATAATCTTGAGCTGCTACTTTAAGATTGCCCGCAATATCAAAACCGCCCATCCAAACTGCACTGGCAAATATGGAAGAGACATCTGGTTCGCCTGGAGGTGGTTTAGGGACAATATATCCAGCAGAAGTTCCATCCCACCACATATCGCCTCCAACGAGTAGCTTTGCTCTTACGTTATTGATATTTAGTTCTGACTCAGCAGTCTCTGGAGCACAATTTTGAGCAAAAGATCTGTATCCACTTTTTGATTTTGTTTTTGGTTTATCGCCACCTCTGAAGGCGAACATCGAAATAAACAAAAGACTCATAACGCTAGTTAGGTAAAATTTTATTTTCGTTGTTTTAAAATTAAGCTACAGCAATTGGCAAGTCATCTCAAAATTAAAACTAGTTAAATTCTAAAAATAAAACGAGCTAAAATTTTTCATAATTCAGGTTTCTAAATGGGAAGTTATTCTCAACAGAAGGTAGTTTGGGGCTTAATTTATTGAGTATAAACTCCCTTAGTCCAAAGACCAATTTGCTGGACTAGCGATGTGCAAGGGTGACGACCGAAGAGAGGAAGTGCGATAGCACCGAGCTGACTAGCGAGTCCTGAAACGTAGCGACCCATAGCTTATTTGTGCCTTTTCAGCACAAATAAGCTATGGGTAGGCCCCAAAACAATCCTCATAACAAACGAAATTTCCCCTTAAATACGTTTACTTTTGTGTACCATCTCCGTATTGAAATGGGAAATCAATGAATATTATGCGAATCAGAATACTTTTATTAGCTACGGCACTGTGTATAGGAGCACTTTCTACACAAGCACAGGTGAAAAAGAAAATCAATTTTTATGAGTTGGATGTAATAAAGGGTCTATTCTTTCAGCCCAATACAATAGACCCATATACTGGATTGGCTTTTCAGGATCACCCGAATGGGAACCGCCAGATGGAGGTACAAATCAAGGATGGCAAAATCAGTGGCAAAGTGAAAGAGTGGGAACGCAATGGTAAAAAAGTCTATCAGGCGGAATATGAAAATGGCACCCAAATCGGTAAGGAAGAGCAATGGTATGCGGATGGATTCAATAAGCTATACATTACATATCAAAATGGAGTGCCACATGGAACTTGTACAGAATGGCATCAGACGGGTGGCAAAAAATCATTGGGAGAATTTGTGAATGGCGAAGAAGAAGGGGAACATAACTGGTGGTATGCGACGGGTCAGCAGGATCAAGTCGTGAACTATAAAAATGGAAAAGAGATGGGCCCGATGAAAGCATGGCATGAAAACGGGCAGCTCAAAATAGATGCAAACTATACAGCTGGAAAGCTCGAAGGGGACTATGTGCTGTGGTATAGCAATGGTCAGAAAAAAGTGCAGAAAAAATTTAGGGATAGTTTGCACATTGGGGATGCAATGTTTTGGGGGACGGATGGTCGCCTGACGGGCAAGAAGGTCTATAATAATCAGGGTAAACTGCTAGAAGAATATAACTATAACAGTGGAAGTGTGAAGACGGGTGATAAAGATTTTGTACAGGTGTTCAACGCAAAGAATTCCTATTATAAAATAGATATCTCAGGAGAAGATCGCATTTTTTACATCGATGACGCGGAGGACATCACCTACTCTGTAGATGGGATGCTTCTACAATGTTTTGCCTATCCAAAAGGTAAAATGTCTGGTGACTCGGATATGCAAGCTAGTTTTGATGCTTTCTTAGCAAAGGAGAAAAAGTACATCGAAGAGAATATAAATAGCGTTATCGAAATCGTCCAAAGTAAAAAAAGCAATGCCAATGGGCTGTCTTATTATTATTGGCATTTTGTGTCTCCATCTAGCAAAGATGCAGAACAGAAGGCCAGAACTGTCCAAAGCGAACATTATTTGACATTTTTTTGCAATGACCAGATATTAAATTTATATTCAGTTGTTTCTAATTCTGACGAACCTGCAGAGGTACTTGGTATGCTCACAAAAATAGCAGACACTTTTAGCTGCGAAGAAAAGCCAATAGACTTGAATTCTTTGAAATAAATATTAAGCTATGAGGAAGTTTTTATTCTTTCTTTTTTTTACACCTATTTATCTTTTTGCGCAGGAGATTACCTTTTCTGAGGACTTTTCTATCAGACAAGATGTGGCTTACTACATGCTAGACGATATGGATGGGGAGCTCGTATTATTTAGAGATATCCCTAGAGAAAGAAAGATTCAAGTCTTAGATGAAAACATGACTAAGACGGGGGAGTCGCCTATCGAGTTTGAGTTTAAAAATCCGATCATCCTAGATGTAGTTAAAGTTCGCGACAGTGAATTTAGCGCCATTTATACGGCTCGTAAAAAAGGCATTAAATATTTGCGTATTGAAAATTTTGACAAGACTGGAGTACAGACTGACACACTTACTATCCAGTCCTCTGGTAGTCTTATAGAAACTCCAAGATACACCGTGGTCAAATCTGAAGATGAGTCCATGGTTTTGTTTTACGATGTATTAGGCGATAAGTCTATAAATGCCATCCTAGTTGACATTGATAAAATGGAAATAGTATGGACGGATAAATTTGAGGATTTGAACATAAAGCAGAATTATCAGATTAGTGAATTCATCCTAGAAAATGATGGCACCTTTTGTATAGTCCTTTTAAAAGACAACAATAATATAAAAAGGAAGGAGGCCCGCTTTGAATTGTACACCTATAATGTGGCTGCTAGTAAAATGGAGTTGCTGCCTGTTTCTTTACAAGGCAACCTAAGTGTTAACTCTATCTTCAAATTTGACAAACTCAACAAGAGTATTGTCGGTGCTGGCTTATACGCAGAGAAAAACACTATTAAAGCACAGGGTACATTTTATCTAAATGTGCCGCTCCAAAATCCAGATTCATTCCATTTATCTTTCACTCCATTTAGTGAAAAATTCTTGCAAGAATTTTTACAGAAGAAGAATGTTGGGAGTAATGCGGGCATCAATTCTACAGAAGTTCGTGATATGATTTTGCGCCAGGATGGTGGTGTACTCCTGCTCGGAGAAAAAATGGAAACCAAAGGCAGACAATCTTTAAATGTTCCGACTGAATTTGGTACTGCTGCAAGAAGCTTGAGAGCGGACTATTATTTTGATCAAATCTTCGTTGCCTCTATTCATCCGACAGGAAAAGAACACTGGACCAACATCTTTCAAAAGAAGCAATATTCTTTTGATGATGGAGGTATCTACTCTTCCTACTTCACTTTTGTTGGCAAGAAAGGGGTGCGGGTTTTATTCAATGACGAAATAAGATCTCAAAGCACTATTTCTGAATTCACTATCAACGGCAAGGGTGATTACAAAAGAAGGGCTATCATCAATACCATAGGCACTGATATCAAGCTTCGAGTTAGAGATGCGTTGCAGATAAGTGCTAGTGAGATTGTGGTGCCTAGTCAGTATAGGAATAAACTAAAGGTGGTGAAGTTTAAGTTTTGAAGAAAGGTATTAGCAGAAAAAATAGCACAAAATTACTTCTCAAAAATTCCATTCTTTACAGCAGTAAGTTGATTGATATAGGATGCTAGATTATACCTAATACCATTGCCCTTTAGACCTAGTTCCTAAAAGCTTAGTGCGCTACTTGTAACACTGGATTCCTTGGGAGAGATGGGTCTTGATTAAATATATGGCTATATGCATCATGTAGTTTTGGAAATTCCTTTTTGAATGCTATAGCATGGGTAAAAAATAAAGTGACAGCCACATGATGTGGATTTAGACGCTGCACTTTTCGGTATTCATTTTTTTGTTCTGCTTCGAACTCTCCTACTTCAGAGTAAACCTCATCCATGGCGGGCAGATTCATGTATTGGTGGAGATAGGTTTTACTAAATCCAGAAAGCTGTTCTGCCTTTTCCCAAAAGTTATCTGGGAGGTCGGGAAATTTTATACTCGGATAGTTTTGCTGGAATGCGTTGGCGTATTCATGGAGTCCAATGGCGTAGGCACGATTACCTAGACTATAATATTGAAGGAGCTGTTCTGCTGAGAACATGATTACTTTATCTTCTAAAAAAGTCTCATTGGTATGAAAAAAATCAGGCATTTGAGGAGTGGGAAAAGGTCTAGGGTATAGAACTACTTGGTCCGTTTTCTTGAGCAACCACTTCTGTTTGCCAAAAGTCATCTGTACTAGACTGCTTGCTATAAAGAGCATCATATCAGCAGGTATTCTTCCTATTGGTTTTTCGTCTCTATCTTCTGCTGAAGAACTACTGCTTCCCCCATCAAAATAGCCTCCCGTTTCTTCTTGACCGCTGTTGGCTAATTCCCCCATCGGCATAAATTCGTGGGCTCTAAAAAATAGCGCTACTCTGTTTTGAAATTTTTGCCGCTGCTCAATATCCAGGTTCTGATAATAAGGCACATGATTGATTAACAATAGCTTAAAGCCATTGGCTAGCTTGGGTGGATTCTTGGTCCACCACCACCAATCTATTTCGCTACCTATAAAGTAAAGTACAATACTAATTCCTGCGGACACCATAGCTACCGCTTCCCAAAATCCTGAATCGCTCATCTCGAAGTCCACGAGGTAGAGCTGGTATATGGCCGCAAGAAGCAGGATAAGAAATGGAAGCATTATTGCGCGGGAAGCCATGCGTGTTTTTTATATTTTAGTTTATGAGAATCTGTACGAGTCCCAGTTGATTTATACTCAACGGAAAGCAGTTTGGGATAATTCTGCTTTTTCTTTTGGTCACTATCATCGCTAAAAAAATTCACCGATGTGAAGCATCGCTTCACTTTTTTGCCTTGATATTGACTAAAATAAAGTCGCATAATTCGTCCCAAACCAGTTTCCATTGAGTATATATAACGCAAAAAAACATAAAAGTTAGATAAAATTAGAAGACAAGGAGCATGAATATTGCTTCTTACACTTCAAATTCTTTTTTCAAATCCACCAAGTCATAAGTGATAAAGCATTTTCTACCCCAAGGATTAGCGAATGGCATTTCGCAAGCAAATAATTGATCTATCAAGGTTTGCACTTCCTTATCTTCCAGCTTTGTGCCTCGTTTGATTGCTGTACTTCTAGCGAGTGAGCCTGCTACTGTTGTTTTGATATCACTGTTAAGTGCTTTATTTTCTCTTTGTTGCTCTACTAAGATTTGGATTAGTTCTTCTGCATTAATATTTTCATTACACTCTGCTGGTAAGCCTTGCAATACAAAAGTATTGGCGCTAAACTCCTGCACATCAAAACCCATTTGATTTATTTCTGGAAGGATTTCTTTGAGCACTTCACTGTCTTGTGTATTGAGTGGGATATTGATTGGAAACAACATCGCTTGTGTATGCTGTTGTTGCGCTCCTATTGTTTTAGCATATTTTTCATACATGATACGCTCGTGCGCAGCTTGCTGATCTATCAGCAAGTATCCTGACTTAATAGGGCTTACGATATACGTATTATGCAATTGAAAAGAACGCGATGGAGCTTGCTTTTCTTCTGGTATCAACTCTTCCTGTCCCCATTGACTCGCGATGGTAGTTACCTCCTCAGCGAACTCCTCCTCTGGTATAGTCATTGGTAGATCGACAAGACCTTTATATAGTTTTTGCCAATTTTCTAGATTACTTGACTCTACACTATTAGTACTAGCTGGTCTACTTGGCGCACTTGAGGTAGGTTTCACATTGCTACTCGGATCCCAATTCATCTGAGGAGAAGTTGGATTCGACTGCGCACCACTCCCCTGCCCATAGACTTGTGTGATCCCTCGGTCCTGTTCAAAATCAAGAGTAGGTGTGATACTATACTGACCCAATGCATGCCGAGCAGCAACTCTGAGGTAATTATAAATTATCTTTTCATCCTCAAATTTAATTTCTTGTTTTGTAGGATGCACATTTACATCTATGATCTTTGGGTCCATCTCCATAAAAATCACATACAGCGGAAAGCTACCCTCAGTGAGTAATCCATCATATGCATTCATAATCGCATGGTGTAAATATCCTGATTTTATAAATCGGTTATTCACAAAGAAAAACTGTTCGCCACGAGATTTTTTAGAAAACTCTGGTTTGGACACAAATCCAGAAATTTTCACAACATCTGTATCCTCACTTAATGGCACCAACTTTTTATTGCCATTGGTCCCTAATACTCCGACGATTCTTTGTCGCAAATTTCCTGGAGGTAGGTGAAAGAGTTCATTTTGATTGTGGTGCAAACTAAAAAACACATCCGAATTCGCCAACGCCACTCTAGAGAACTCATCCATGATGTGTCTATTTTCTACGGAGTTTGTTTTTAGAAAATTTCTTCGAACAGGTACATTATAGAACAGGTTTTTGATACTAATACTTGTACCTACCTGACACTGGCAAGGCTCCTGAGATTGGACTACGGATCCTTCTATGACTATTTTGGTGCCGAGTTCTTGGCCTTCTTGCCTTGTTTTCAACTCTACCTGAGCGATTGCTGCTATTGAAGCCAGCGCCTCCCCTCTGAAACCCATCGTCGTCAGAGCGAATAGATCATTTGCATTTCTTATTTTAGAAGTAGCGTGTCTTTCAAAGCTCATACGAGCATCTGTTTCAGACATTCCTTTTCCATTATCTACCACTTGGATTAATAACTTTCCAGCTTCTTTCAAGACTAACTGTATCTCCGTAGCCCCGGCATCTATCGCATTTTCGAGTAGTTCTTTTACAGCAGATGCAGGTCTTTGGATAACCTCGCCAGCAGCGATTTGATTAGCAATAGAGTCTGGCAATAGCTGGATAATATCCGACATAGTCAATCAGGTAAGTATTTATAGAAATAAAAAAATGATTTGGAATGTAGCTTTATGGGGCTTATCCGAAGTATTCCAAAATGATTTGCGAATTTACATTAAGTAATATATATGATAGCAATCCTAGCACTATTATTATCCCAATTAATGTAAAGTTTGATCTGCGTTTTGCAGCAGTTTGTATGAGCTTCACGGAGTTACCTCTATTGCGTGCATTTCGAAAACTACCAGATAGTCTTCCTTTCACGTCGTCAGCAGTGCCCTCCTCCTTGCGCGACTTCAATTCAGCAAGGCGCCTTTCGATGCGTTCCTTTTCTGGATCCCAAAACCGAGGCTTATAGTCATATTGACTAGGATCGGGAGTCTTTAAAAATCTGAATAGAGCCATACTTATTAATTATCTTCTAATATACAGATTCATTTTCAAAAACTTCTGGTGTGTACCCCTTTTCTGATATTTTATTAGTATGATTTGGGGGCTCCTCTAGACCAGCCAGAAAAGATGGCAGTTCTAGAGTCAGGCAATTCGCCACTCCATGTTCATTTCGGTCCTGCGCCGGCTAAACTTCATAGCTTAGCTTCAAGGCTTGGACTAGGGCCTCCTGGCCTAATTCTACCGCCGCTAAACGTGCGCAAATTCGTCCATACGACCCTATAGCTACTATCCTTAGCCCGAAATTTGGAGTTCTAAATACAGATTTTGCTCATCTTGCAGACATTTAATTACAAATGCCACAAAACATGATTTTTATCGTACACTCTTATTGATAAAGGGAAGGATAAAACTTACCTTTGATTTTAATTGTCATGCTAGCAGAACATATACATCAATGAGCGATTTTATCAAGCACGAATGCGGGATTGTGCTTATCCGCTTGCTTAAGCCCCTTTCGTACTATAATAAGAAATATGGTACTCCTTTTTATGGCCTATCAAAGCTGTCTTTGCTCATGCAAAAACAGCGAAATAGAGGACAAGATGGCGCAGGTATTGCTACCATCAAGCTAGACCCGGAACCAGGGACCAAATATATCAGCCGCAAAAGAAATATTACCCCAAACAATTATCTCTCGGATTTATTCAAAACAGTCTACAAGAAATTTCATAAGCTCTCTGCTAAAGAATTAAAAGATACCGCCAATCTCAAGCGCAACTACCCATATATGGCAGAGCTCTTGATGGGACATCTTCGATATGGAACCCACGGAGACAATGGTGTAGAAACATGTCATCCTTTCCTTCGCCAAAACAATTGGATCAGTAGAAACCTAGTCCTGGCTGGAAATTTCAATCTTACCAACGTGGATGAACTTTTTGGTGAGCTAGTAGAATTGGGACAATATCCAAAGCAAATGTCTGATACAGTAACAGTATTAGAGAAAATAGGCCACTTCCTTGATGATGAAGTACATCGTTTGCACACTTGGTACAAAGCAGATAACTACAATACTGAGGAACTTAATGCTTTAATTTTTGAGCACCTAGACGTACAGAGATTACTCAAGCGAGCATGTCGCAAATTTGATGGAGGATATGTTATGGGAGGCATGATTGGACACGGAGATGCTTTCATGATGAGAGACCCACATGGCATCCGACCTGCTTTCTACTATCAGGATGATGAAGTAGTCGTAGCCGCTTCCGAACGACCTGCTATTCAAACAGCATTTGATGTACACCACTCATTAGTTCAGGAGATACCTCCAGGATCTGCATTGATTGTTAAGAAGAGCGGTAAAGTAAGCATCAAAAAAATACATAAGAAAAAAGCGATTACACCTTGTTCGTTTGAACGCATCTACTTTAGTAGAGGGACCGACAGAGAGATTTATACGGAACGAAAGATGCT
>CAYWOZ010000064.1:0-17515 GCA_964458675.1 uncultured Saprospiraceae bacterium | reverse complement strand
TGCATATTAGTGGGAATAGCCTTAATTTTGATTAAAATTTTAGCAAATGAAGATTCAATACTTTTTCTATATCGTTTTTTCGGCATTTTTAACGAATGCCTGTACTAGTGCGGATGCTAGTGTGTCAGGAGACAAAGCCTCTGGAAAAGTGGCGATGAATAAGGACACTACGGCGCCTAAGCAGCAAGTAAAACGTACTATAGCAAAACGTCCACATAGTAATGTGATGACCAGTAAGTCTCGCCAAAAGACGGAGATCATGCAGGAGTATCCTTATGATCTGGCGCTTACGGATGGCAAAGGAAAAAAGACAAGCACGGACAAGATTTTCAAGACGGGTAAGCCAACTGTGGTGCTGTTCTGGTTGACGACGTGCTATCCATGTAAGATAGAAATGGCAGCCATCAAAAAGAAGTATGATCAATGGCAGGGTGAAACGGACTTTAATCTAGTAGCAATCTCCACAGATTTTGACAAGAACTACGACAAATACCTCAAGATGGTCGAAGACGCTGACTGGCCATGGGATGTATATCATGACACGAATCGTGAATTCAGAAAAGTGATGCCTGGCGAACTCAACGGCCTACCGCAGACTTTCGTTTTTGACAAAGATGGCAAAATCGCGATGCACAAGAAGCGTTTCCGCTCAGGTGATGAGGATAAGCTTTATGAAAAAGTCAAATTGCTCGCTTCTAAATAAAGCTCTAAAGCCCTGCATTATAGCTGATTTTTATCATACGTAAGTCTTTTGTTAGAATATTTTACGTATTGCTTTTTTGATGATTGCAAAAATCTAACATTATTCCTTTCTTCTCGTATATTGTTTTGGTTCCTATGTATTTAGGATTAAAATTTATTTTTTAACTATCAAAATAATATCGAGAATGGCTATCATGAAAGTTATCGAAATCTTGGCTGACTCTAAAAAGAGCTGGGAAGATGCAACTGCTAATGCAGTAAAGAAGGCTAGTAAGTCTGTAAACAATATCAAAGGAGCTCACGTGCAGAATCAAAGTGTAGTAGTAAAGAACGGTAAAGTATCTGCGTATAGAGTAAATGTGAAATTGACTTTTGAAGTAGGGTAGTATCTACTTAGATGTTAAGTGAAAGCCAGGTACCTAAGGTGCCTGGCTTTTGTAGTTTTTGCTAAGAAGATGTTAGAAATTAGACGTTAGACTATTTGCAAGTTAATTCTAAATTTTAGTAAAATCTCTCTGCGTTCTCCGCAACGAACACGATAAAGAAGCCTCCGCGCACTCTTTGTGAAACGAATACTCGGGAGAAGAGTCCTTTAATTCCAATTAATTTAAGTTCAGACTCGATTGCTGCTCTCTCCTGCCTCTCTTCTTCACTATTCTCTCTCGTTCTTTGGCATTGCCCCAAAGAACCAAAGCCCGCCTGGATGACCAGTCGGACAGGGTCTAGGCTAATCGCAAGGTCACTCTTTTAGGCAAAAATTTAAGGGGAATTTAACATCATTGGTGTATCGAACTACTCAAGCTAGAAATCGCCTGCTTTCCTAATTTCCCTCTTGCGTTAGCCTACTTCAATAAAGCAAGCCAATATCAATCATAAGTATGACTCTTAATCCTTTTTCATTTTTGGTCGGCCATTAAAATCGCTGACGGCTCTTTCTCCTTGAGTGACTGTGCTCATAGCCGGTGAAAAATATTCTAAAACATTGATAATTCTCTAACTACAAAAAGAATGAACCTGTATGAGATGCATCCCGAAATTCTCTAATCACATACGAATCCCAGTTCAGACAATGAACAAGCGAGAGAAGTCTCTGCGGCCTACGCGTGAAACGAATACGCACATATACCGTAAAATATGCCACTATAAAATCCTTTAATCCTGTATAAAAAAGATGTATTTTCGCCTTTCAAAATTTAGTGATTTATGATCAATATTACTTTTCCAGATGGCAATGTCAGACAGTATGATGCTGGCGCAACTGCGATGGATATCGCAAAATCTATCAGTGAGGGGCTCGCAAGAAATGTGCTATCCGCTCGCATCGATGGTGAGGTATGGGACGCCAATCGTCCTATTTCTACAGACGCCAAGATAGAATTGCTGACTTGGAATGATGAGGATGGAAAGAAAACCTTTTGGCATAGTACAGCGCACTTGATGGCGGAAGCATTGGAGCAAGTATATCCTGGAATCAAGCTGGGAACAGGGCCGGCTATATCGAATGGATTTTACTACGATGTAGATCCAGGGGAGCACAAGATTTCTTCTGATGACTTTCCGAAGATTGAGAAGAAGATGCTGGAGCTGGCGAGAGAGAAAAACGAATTTGTACGTAAGGACATCAGCAAAGATGATGCGCTGAAATATTTTACGGATAAAGGGGATGAGTACAAGATAGAATTGATAGAAAAGAGAGGCGCGGACGAATCACTTACTTTATATACGCAAGGTGGTTTTGTGGATCTCTGCAGAGGACCACACTTAAAAGATACGGCCAAGATAAAAGCGGTAAAATTGATGAACGTCGCGGGTGCCTTCTGGCAAGGTGACGAAAACCGTCAACAGATGACGCGTATCTACGGAGTGTCGTTTCAGAAACAGAAGGAACTGACGCAGTATCTGGAGATGCTTGAGGAGGCAAAAAAACGCGATCATAGAAAGCTTGGAAAAGAACTAGGTCTATTTATGTTTTCTGAGAAGGTAGGGGCTGGTCTTCCGATTTGGTTGCCAAAGGGTGCTGCATTGCGGGCGCGTCTTGAGGACTTCCTGAAGAATGAACAAGTCAAGCGTGGTTATAAGCCTGTCATCACCCCACATATAGCGAAGAAAGAATTGTACGAGACTTCTGGTCACTGGGAAAAATACGGAGAGGATTCTTTCCAACCTATTCAGACTCCAAAAGAGGGGGAGGTATTTATGCTCAAGCCGATGAATTGTCCCCACCACTGTGAGATATATGCCAATGAGCCTAGATCGTATCGTGACCTTCCTTATCGTCTAGCGGAGTTTGGTAATGTGTATCGATATGAGCAAACGGGAGAGCTGCATGGCTTGACTCGTGTGCGTGGATTTACACAAGATGATGCGCATCTTTTCTGTACACCTGACCAGGTGAAAGGAGAATTTTTAGATGTGTTGGAATTGACTATGCACGTAATCAGCAAGATGGGTTTTGATGATTTTACGGCTCAGATTTCTTTACGTGATCCTGAGAATAAAGAAAAGTATATCGGCTCTGACGAAAACTGGGACAAGGCAGAAGCTGCCATTATAGAGGCGACACAAGAAGTGGGTCTTAAGACAACTACCGAGTTAGGCGAAGCTGCCTTTTATGGCCCGAAGCTAGACTTCATGGTGAAGGATGCCCTTGGTCGTTCTTGGCAGTTGGGTACCATCCAGGTAGATTATAATTTACCTGAGCGTTTTGAATTGGAATATATCGGTCCTGATAATGCTCCTCACCGACCGGTCATGATACACCGTGCGCCTTTCGGTTCTATGGAGCGCTTCATCGGAGTACTGACGGAGCATTGTGCAGGTAAGTTTCCGCTGTGGTTGACTCCTGAGCAGTTTGCAGTGCTCCCAGTTAGTGATAAATATTTAGACTACGCCAACAAGATTGAAGCGGAGCTTAATCAGCATGACATCCGTGGCTATATCGATGGCCGTACTGAGAGTATCGGTCGTAAGATTCGCGATACAGAGTTGAAGAAGATTCCATTCATGTTCATAGTAGGGGAGAAGGAGGAAGCTGCTGGATCGATCTCTGTGCGTAGGCAAGGGGAAGGAGATTTGGGAGCGATGTCGATTGAGGAGTTTGTTTCTTATTTTAAAGCGTTGCTGTAAAGAGAAACCGAAAAACATTAAATGTAAAAGTAAA
The DNA here is from genome assembly GCA_964458675.1 of uncultured Saprospiraceae bacterium. Classification (GTDB taxonomy): domain Bacteria; phylum Bacteroidota; class Bacteroidia; order Chitinophagales; family Saprospiraceae; genus JALZVN01. Next base: position 13,653 of record CAYWOZ010000064.1, on the reverse strand, counting down.
AAAAGCTGTAAAGGCCATGCGCACATTGCCTAGATAAAAGTAAAAAAATAAAGGATTATAAATATTTGGAAGGCTCCTCAACAGAGGGGTCTTTTTAATTAAATGTAAAAGAGAAAAATTAATTCTATTTTAGATTTTGCATGCCTTGGCAGGAGCCTCGGTGCCCCACTTAATTATGTACACTGGACAAATTTGCTTTTTATCAATTGGTAATTCATTTTTCGGTTTTATTTTGACCTTGATCTTTCGCAGAAAAAATAATTACCCCTTTTTGCAACGCCAAGAATCAAATAGTTATCTTCAATGTAACAACTATCCGTCAACTAAATCTAGCTTAACATGAAAAACCACAATTGCCTTACGATAGTACTCCTTCTATTATTATTTGCAAATGTGAATCACTCTATAGCACAAGCAGGGTTTAAGAGACTCAGAGCGTTACCTTATGAGGTAATAAATGCAGAGTTAATAGGTGAAGACTTATACATTAGCGGAGCCGATGGATTATATTACTCAAATCTGGACACAATAAATTTTAGAAGAATAGTTACTGGTTCAATAAGTAATTTGAAATCGGTAGGCAACAAGGTATATTTTGGTAGACGCACCATTCAAACATTAACGCCAAGCTACTGCAATGGAGATGCTCTTGTTCATAGGGAATTTATTTCATCTAATAGTGCTGAAAAGAATAATGTTAGAAGTTTCAATTCTTTATACCATGAACACTTTGGTCTCTCGACTAATGGCATCTCAAATGGCGGAATAGAAATTACGCATAATAACTATGCATACTCAAGATTGTTCAAAAGGGGAGGTCATCCAACTTTCATTCTTTCTGGGAATCCCGTTGCGCTAGACCCAGACGGTCAAGGACTTGGTAGTATCGATGTACCTTACTCAAACTTTGCTTCGGACGGTGAGTTTTTCTATGGTGTTCTTAATTCTAGATTATATCGTTCTGCGTCACCAATTCTAGATAATGCCGAAATCATAATCCCTAACGGAGAAAACTTTGACTTTGGAAGTATTTTTTACGTGAATAATCAATTAGTCAACAGAACAGGTAATTATATCTACATTAGCGAAGATCAGGGTCTTACTTGGGAAAAAGATGTATATCTCCATGAAGACCTACGTTATGTAGGTTTTAGTGAGGGTCAATATTTTTTTACTGATGCGACTACAAAGTTAAGACTATCTACAGAATCATGGGCAAGTATAAACTATGATACTATTTATAATTTTTTGCAAGACCCATACTTTACCGATCGTAAATTTATCTCTCTTGACTCTACTACTTTCTTAGCCAGTAAGCCAGGTTCACTACAAATATCATATGACAAATGTCAAACTTGGAATGATATAAATACTGGTTTTTGGGAAAGCAATGAAGCAACTCCAGCGGTAACAAACGACGCCGTTTTCTTTAAAAATGAAGAGGGACTTCTTATTACTTTGGATGAAGGATTAACCTACGAAAAAATAGAGCCTTCTTTTGAAACACTGTCGGGAAACTTTTTGACTTCTAAACCTGAGTATGAATTATTTGGCTTTCAAAACAACTTATTTGGTATTATTTCTTTAGAGGATGGAACGAGAAGGCTATATATGTCTTTAGATCATGGAGTTTTATTCAAAGAAATTTTTGATGAAAGCTTTCAAAGTTTCTATCAAGGAGAAAGCTCCGTTTTCGCTAGAGTTAATAATGAACTCTTTCACTCTATAGATAAAGGAGAAAATTGGCTGCCCTTTGACAGACCAGAACTAGAAAATAATTTAAACAATTTGAGAAGTATCGAGCAATATGCAAATTTGGTCCTTATTGAATTCTCTAACTTTGGTAGGCAATATTTAATATCCTATGATAATGGAGAAACTTTTAACGAACTTTCTATTCCTGATGAAAGATTTGGTACTATATCTCTGGTAAATGGGAAATTGATTACAATAAATAACATAGGCGAAACTTGGATCAAAGCAAACGAAGCATCCGATTGGGCGATAACAAATGAAAAACCAAGTTACTTTAATAACAACGGTACCATATATCAAACTTCTGCATCTAAGATTTTTGCCATTGGAGACTATATTTATTCGGTTTTTGGCAAAACAGGCCAAATAGATGAATATTGCAACTCCCTCCAGCTCAATAGACTTCATTATTCAGATGATTTTGGAAGAAGTTGGCGAGAAACAAATCTTCCTGGCAATGAATCTTTTCACAATAACGGTATACACTACAGATATAATGATGGATTTTTTAAATTTGATAGCGAAAGCAATCTGATAAATAATCAATTGCCTGACTTATCTTATACTGTTCTTCTCGATAATCTAAAGCCTTCTCATACAGTAGGAGATTCTATCATTATCACTTTTCAGGGAGAAAATTTTACTCACTCCGACATTGATGAGGCAATGTTTGTAGAGATAATGCTTTACAATAAAAGAGGTACTAGCACCTTATCAGATACACTACATTTTGACAACTTTGAATCTGGAGAAGCTTTCACTTATGAGACCTTCATTCCGATAGACTCAAGCTTTACATTTGGGAAACACCATCTAACTTTTAAGTTGGATCTAAATGATGCAGTTTTAGAAGGAGAGGAAGAAAATAACAATTTCAATTTTGAATTTAATATTGAACCTTTAGAGACAATCACTAGCTTTGTAAACTTAATTCTTTGTCAAGGCGACTATTTCAATGATCAACTTATAGAAACGGATACTTCTATCATAGATACAGTTGGAAATGTATCCCTAGTGGAAATAATCACTTCCAACATATTTGTATTGCCGTCTTACAAGCAAACTATTGCCACTACTTTTTGTGAAGGTTCGAGCATATTGTATAATGACATTGAATATGATTTAGCTGGCATATTTTTAGTGGACAATCTTCTGACAGTTACAGGCTGTGATAGCTTAATTTTCTTAAATGTAACTATACAAGAAAATTTTATCGATACTATTAATTTAAAATTGGAAAAGGAGAATTTTTTAGACAGTATCCAAGTTTTTCAAGACACGATTATAACTCAGATATTTGAAGCTGTAAATGGTTGCGATAGCACTTTAGTATACGACATAGAGGTGCCTATTATAATTGGAGTTAATAACCAACAAGCTGAACAATCATATGATTTATATCCAAATCCATTTACAGACAAAATAAACATTAAAGCAAAATCTGATAACAGAATTCACCGCTTTGAAGTATTTGATCTAAAAGGAAGAAAACTAATGCAGTTAGATAATCTAGATACTAACAATACACAAGAACTAGACTTATCAGATTTTGTATCTGGAATTTATATAATTAATTGCTGGGATGAATCTGGTCGACATGTTTTTAGGGTGGTTAAGAAGTAGGAGGAAGTAAATGTAAAACCGAAAATATTAAATGTAAAAGTGAAAAAAAGGGTCATTTCAAAGAAAAAGCGCTTCTCTATCACATCAATGACAGATAAGCGCTTTCCACTCTAAACTTTCAATTTTCAACTAATTTTTAAAACCCTTCATTCTGCACCAGTACGCCTGCAGATAAATCTATCTCTACCTGTGGAATAGGAATAAATCCTCTAGTAGTTTGATTAAAGGTGACGTCATAGAAGTTATCTGGTCCTGTATAGTTGGGACCAATATCTCCAGTGGTAGTTAATTCTTGCGATGCTACACCTAAGCCTCTTCTTATCAAATCAAGGTATCGAATCCCTTCACCAGCGAGCTCCATTCTTCGCTCTTGAAAAAGTGCTTCTTCTGTGTAAGCAGCCAAAGGAGCTAAGCCTACTCTAGCGCGTACCTGATTGATGTAATCAACATTTTGTCCAAGTTCAGCAGCCATCAACAATACATCGGCAAATCGAATAGCCCGTATATTTGTGGTATTGTGTAACTCTGGTGTACCCTGTGGTCCTCGGTCCACTATTCTAGTGGTGTATTTATTATTATAAAGTCCTGTATGCTGAAACGCTCCAGTGTTAAGGCCTGCTCCTGGTTCTGATAATATTGTTTCCTGTGTAAGAATAGTAGCATTCAATCGAGGGTCACCTTGCATGTCTTGAAACAGTTTATTAGTCATGACACCAAAAGACCATCCACGATAGTAAGTACCACTCGTAGAAGCTCTTGGGCCCATCATTTGAGCGGCTAGATTGCCTTCCACCTGATGTTCACTGCCCCAATCACCTCTTACTGGCCCCCTTTCAAAAGCAATTTCAAATACGCTTTCTTGGTTAAATTCAAAATTCTGCAAAAATATAGAGTCATATACTGGCATCAATTCATGGCCACTAGTATTTATCATGTTTTCTAATTGAGCCAGACAGAATGCATCATTCACCGTTTGTCCATCAGCGTCTAAGTCTCCTCCATACACTCCGTTTTTGAATAGAAATACTCTCGCTAACAAACCTTGCGCAGACCATTTGGTAGCGCGTAAAGAACGAGTGTTTTCTGGTAAATTATTAATTGCAAATACCAAGTCACTTGCTATAAAATCATATACTTCCTGCGGATCTGCTTGAGGTTGATTGTCTGCATCTACTGTTTCTGGAAGCTCAGGAATCAAAGGAACGTTTTCAAAGAATCTTAACAATTCGAAATAATAGTATGCTCGTAAAAATCTTGCTTCTGCTATGATTTCCTGTAACACTTCTGCTTCTTCCCCATCTAGCAACTGTTCTGCTCTATCAATTGTAAAGTTCGCTCTAAAGATACCTGTATAACCCTTTTTCCATAAAGATCTGACAACTTCATTATTCGTAGAAAAACTAAAGGTATTGAACTCATTGGATAAGGTGCCATCCCCTGGGTCTTGACCACCTGCTAAAGCGTCATCTGATAAAACCTCCGTTAAGAAAAGTTGTGGTGCCCATGCCAAGCCTACTCCTTTTTGATGTCCTAGGACATCATAGGCAGAAATTAACGCTTGCTCAACTTCTTCTGCATTATTAAAAAACTCACTTGAAAAGACTGTTCCCTGAGGAGACAAAGTGAGAAAATCTTCACCACAGCCACTTAAGAAAATGACAAATGTAAAAATCAATAGTTTGCTATATGTTTTCATAATATTCAATTAAAAAGTTATTGAAGTACCTAATCTTATGGTTCGTGCAGGAGGATATATTCCTCTATCAATTCCTGTATCGACGACATTTATGCTTCCATTTGCTACAGTTGATCCTACTTCAGGATCAGATCCACGATAATTAGTAAAAGTATGTAAATTTTCCGCAGAGATATAAAATCTCCATTTAGTGCATTTTAATCTTTCCAAAACATTTGGCGAAAGACTATATCCTATTTGTACATTTTTGATTCTAGCATAGCTACCATCTTCTACATTAACCAAGTCATTAGCTCTAGTATAGTTTCCATTAATGTCTCCTACTCTTAGGGTAGGTACATCTGTATTTGTATTTTCTGGTGTCCACTGATCTAAAATCCAAGCTTGTCGATTGGTAGTTGAGATGTCAGGTCTGGTGATACCATTGAACACATCCACCCCTAAGACACCCGTCAACAACATTGAAAAATCAAAGCCTTTGTATTCCGCAGATATCGTAGAACCAAAAGTCCAGTCTGGTAATGGGCTTCCAATAGCCACTCTATCAGCATCAGTAATTCTACCATCTCCATTGGTATCTACAAATCTGATGTCGCCTGGTTGGGCATTAGGCTGTATTCTTCTGAAGGCATCTCCACTTTCAGCACTTATATACTGATTAACCTCCTCTACAGATTGAAAAATACCATCCGTCTCAAATCCAAAAAAAGAAACAATCGGTTGTCCTTCTATGATTCTAGTCACTTCACCAGCTAAGGCCCAATTGGCGCCTGGTATAAAACCAGCCTCATTCGCAACTATGTTCATGGTATTTTTATTATAAGCACCATTAACAGCAATGGAATAAAATAAATTGCCTTTCTTTTCACGCCACTCTAAAGCCAATTCGACGCCTTCATTCTGAACCTCTCCAATATTAGTTATCGGTGGCTCAGTTATCCCAGAGGTAGCCCTCAACTCTGATCTTTGCAGCAAATCTTCAGTTACCTTATTATAATAGTCAATTTCTACCAAGAGTTTATCATTAAAAAATCTACTTTCTATACCAAAGTCCAATTGATTTGAACTTTCCCATTTCAAATCTGGATTTTCTTGTGTCAGTGGTATTGCCCCTTCAAAATTACCATAGGAAGGTTGATTATCAACTAAGGAAGCAAATCGAAAAGCGCCAATTCTATCATTTCCATTTTGGCCCCAAGAAGCTCTCAGCTTTAAGAAAGAAAGAGGTTCCCATTTTGGAAAGAAAGGTTCCTCGTTGATTACCCAACTAGCACCGAAAGCAAAAAAGTCTCCAAATCTATTGTTGACTCCAAAATTAGAGGAACCATCTCTTCGTTGTGTAACAGATAAAGAAACCCTATCATTGTAATCATATAATATTCGTGAAAAGAGAGAAGCTCTAGTAACACGGTTAGCTCTACCATTTCCAGTACGAGTAGAGTCTACTGTTATATTATCTAAGAAAATAAGATTTGGGTTATCTGTATTGATTCCTTGACCACCTGCACTTAAATTTTCAAATTGATTATCCAAGACCGTCGTCCCAACCAAAAAATTAAAATTATGATCCCCAAAAGACTTAGAGTAGCTAACGGTATTTTCCCATTGTAAATTCCATGCGCGTTGAAATTCCTTATTGACACTCGTCTCTACGACATTATTGAAAGTAGAAGTCAAAAAAAATAAAGGCTGAAAAGAATCAAAGCCTAAGTAGCTTAAATCTGTTCCACCAGAAGTTCTAATTTTTAAATTTTCTATTGGCTCCAACTCTACATAAACATTGCCCAATACTTGATCCTTTGTCACCTCTAGCGTTTGTATCTCCAATCTTGACAGCGGGTTTGTTACTTCTCCTCCAACATTTTCAGAAATTCCATAAAAATTACCATTGGCATCTCTTACGACAGGTTCTGTAGAATAAGGGCTCGCTGCCAGAGCATCTGGGTCAGTTTCAAACAATGGAGTTATGGGGTCTAAGTTCAACGCACTACCAAAAGCACTATTAAATGAACCATTACTAGTCACCCCTCTTGTTTCCAGATGGGTAAAGGTAAGCGTATTTCCCCATCTGATTTTATTATTTATTTTGGTATCTGTTTTAATACGTCCACTATATCTATCAAATTTTGATCTGTCTCCACCGATGATTCCTTCTTGAGAAAAGAAAGAAACACTTCCAGAGTAGCTTGTCTTTTCACTTCCTCCTTCTACGCCTAGATAATGACTTTGTATTGGGGCATTTGCGGTGAACAATTCTTCTTGCCAATCCGTATTTGTACTTGGTATTAGATTAGGGTCAATCAGGTCTCCTGCTAAATTTCTTGCTCCTGAATTACCAATAACTTGTACGTATTCTTCAGCATTTAAAAGTTCGACTTTTCTTGCCACATTCTGTATACCTACATAACCATCATAAGTTATGTTAGCCCTTCCTTCTTTATTTCCTGATTTTGTAGTGATTAATATAACTCCGTTGGCAGCTCTCGCTCCATAAATAGATGCAGATGCAGCATCTTTGAGCACTTCCATTGATTCTATATCCGCAGGATTAATATTATCAATACTCAGAACTGCAAGCCCATCAACTAGTATCAATGGATCAGAGTTGCCATTCGTACCTACGCCTCGAATTCGGATGGCTGGACGTTCGCCAGGCTGTCCAGATTGATTCAGAATTTGCACTCCAGCGGCTCTACCTTGTAATGCTTGATCTGCACTTACAACAGAGGTAGCAGATATTTCATCTGCAGAGACGCTTGATATAGCACCTGTGTTCACTCTCTTTTTTTGAATCCCATATCCTACCACAACTACTTCTTCCAACTGCTCCGAATCCTCACGCATAGTAAGGTCTATTGTTGTTAAGTTTGCTATATTGACAATCTCTTGTCTATAGCCGATGAAGCTAAAAATCAAATTTGAATTAGCAGGTGCAGACAAAGTGTAAGTCCCATCAAAGTCACTCACTGTGCCTTGGGTAGTACCCTCTATCAAGATAGTCACACCTGGTAAACCTTCACCAGTGTCATCTATTACAGTACCAGAGATATTTCGATCTTGCGCTTGTAGATTGCTTATATATATTAGTGATAGACTGAAGATCGCTATCAAAAATTTAATTTTTTTCATACTATTTTTTTTTTAAAACTCTCACGTAGAGAAATCTAGAGTTCTTGATAAACTCTGATGTAATCCACTTGCATTTGTTGTGGAAAGGTAGTTTCTGCATTTGGATTTCCAGGCCAATTTCCTCCTACAGCAATATTGAAAATAAAAAAGAATTCATTCTGCAATTCTGACATTTCCGCAGATCGTATATCCGCAGAAAAATATTCTTCATTATCCAAAAGCCAAACTATTTCTGTCTCATTCCAAATAATCGAAAAAAGATGAAAGTTGTCATTAAATATTCCATTGGGTAAAACTCTTGATCCGCCATTTGATACTTGGCCTTGATTATCCCAATGTATAGTCCCATGTGTCGTATTATCTCTACCCGAAGCGTTGCCCCCTATCATCTCCATGATATCTATTTCGCCGCTTCTTGGCCATCCGACTGAAGAAATATTAGAACCCAGCATCCATAGAGCAGGCCAAATTCCCTGACCCATAGGAAGTTTCGCACTAATATCTACTCTTCCGAATGCAAAGTCGAATTTATTTTGAGTCGTAAGCCTAGAAGAGGTATAGGCTCTATTCTGAAAGTTTTCTTCTCTGGCTGTGATGACAAGATTACCTCCAGTGACTGTAGTGTTTTCTTGTCTATAATATTGTAGCTCATTATTGCCCCAACCGCAAAGATTTGGACAGCCATCTCCAATTTCAAAATTCCATAAAGCAGTGTTTAAGGATGAACTATTGAATTCATCATTCCATATCAATTCAAAACCTTCATAATCCGGAATGCTACTGTCACCGATAACAATATCAAAAGAGTTACTTTCTTGTAGAAATCTTCCTGACAATCCAATTGCTTTAACTACAGCTTGAAAGCTCCCCGAAGTTTCATAAGTATGTGTGAAATTTCCTGATGTATTGCTTACTAATGTAGATCCATCTCCTGCATCAAATTCATAGGATACCACATTATTAGCGGTAGCTCTTACCTCTACTGCACCATCTATATCTTGACTAGCAATCCATTCAACACTTAAATTCGAAGGGTCATCACCACTTGTACTTGTAGATGATCCATCATCTTCTCCACAAGAAAAGAGAAAGACTAAAATTGAAAGACAATAAATAATGCTCAGTTGTCTAGACATAATATCGATTTTAAAATTAAAGCATTAAGCTCAATTAGGGAATCAATTGAAATAGTAATGTGGTTTAAAATCTTTTTGATAGCAAAAAGCCCCTTAGATACTAACAATAAGAAGCCATGAAAATTATAGCCGATACTCAAATAAGCGTATCGAAAAGGAGATTGGTTTGGCTATCAAGGTATTTCAGAAGTATTAAAATGACTTAAGCCATTTTAATAAAAATAAGAGTAAGAAGATTTAAATCTTCTTACTCTTATTTATCTAAATCTATTGTATAGAGAAGTTTCTAATGAAGAATTCTCCATCTTGAACGTGATCCCCTCCACCAATCTGTATAAATATCATATCCTTATCGTTTCTATCAAATACAGTAGCACCGTTATCAGGTATAGCTACAGTATTAGGTGTAGATAAGTCAAAAGTTACCGTTACCCACTCATCTAACGCTATGCCTTCTGCCTGGTACTGGTGCAAATCCATCCACCACAAAGGTGGGCAAGTCGTCGCACCAAAACCTACAAAAACATTCTGATTAAGTGCTCCGTCACCATAGATATTCGTAGAAGGAAGGTATACATCCAATGAAATAGATGACATGTTGCTGAAATCAATAGCGTTGCCTGAGTTAATTCTAAATTGCAATTCTTGAAATCGCTCTACAGTTCTGATATACCTACTTACAGGAGCCGCTGCAGGATCGGCAGGGTCGGCTACACCATATTCTATATCTGCTGCTGCCTCTACAATTTCTTCTAACAAATTGGTAGAAGAAGCAGATTCAAAACTATGTGAAATGTCCACTGGTGCAATCGATGCAAGTGGTTCACACGCTGGAGGTTCAAAGCTTGTTACCAAAGCAGGTTCATCTGTTGGATTATCATAAGATACATAAGTAAATGGCCAGAATGCCATCCCAGGGTAATCATAAGTGACTATCATCGTATCTACACCAGAGCCACCTCCATCGATTAAGTTAGCATTAAAAGTAACTTCGCTCACTGGAACAATTGATTCACCTGCTGTACCTAATTTTGGAAAGCCCATCCATACCCCTAGTCCTGATAGTGTTACTGTATTATTGTCAGCATCAAAAGTGAAACTATGTGAATCATTGGATAACCATGCACTCACGTCATCTCCACATTCATTAATCAAATTAGCTGGTGTAGCGTCAAAACAACTCTCACCTACTGTATTTTGATCGCAATCTGCTATACCATTAAAAACACCAGCTTCCGCCCAGAAAGTTCCTGCATCATCAAAAGCAAATGTACCATCAGGTGCAAAAGTAAAGCTATCATCAAAATAACATGGACGTTCTCCATTGTTAGATGATCCAGGCCACCAAATTTGGGTAAGATCTGGATCAGAAGCTAAAAACACAGCTGTACCTTCTCTTACCAATTTCCAAGTTCTACCTTCAGAACCAACTAATAGTTCTAATTTCTCATTAGCACTAGCCAAAGTAAATGAAGCGCTAAATGTATCTGAGTCTCCATCTGCATTACTTGCTACAAGTGTTACATTATAATCTCCTGCAGCTGCGTAAGTATATGTAGGGCTTTCTTCTGTATTCACTGCTGAACCATCGCCAAAGTCCCATTCAAAACTGGTAGCATTAACAGAAGTATTGGTAAAAACTACTGTCAATTCATTCGGTGCAGCCGAGAATGCAGCAACTGGTGCCTCTACTGTAGGACCCGTAGTTGTATCATCATCGTCCCCACAAGACCACACTAAACCTGCGGCTAATAGAAACATAAAGATCTTGTAAATATTATTACTTTTCATGTTAAGATTTTTGATTTTTAAATAAACATATTTAAAGTTAGTTAAAGTAAAAGGTTCTGGCAAATTTAATTAGTGTAAAAAAGTATAAAAGTCCCAACTTATCATTTTAACAGGGTTTTTAACTGTTAAAATGAACGTTTATCGGTTATTGTAATCCCAAGTACCATTTTTTACTGCCTAAAAGTATTGGGTGCAAAAAAGCTAGATATAGATAAATCAATAACGCATATTTGGTTAATTTCACCTTGAAATAATTATAATCACCTTCTCTATTGTTTTTTAACTCTGGCATTAAACAAGATTTCTTCTTTATTGTTTTTGGCTGTGCCCCCTTTTAGCTCTGCCCTAATCCCCAAGCAAAAGGGGTCGGGTCATTCGCCACTACACTAGCGTTTCGGTCCTTGCGCATAGCCATCACGCAAGCCATCGGACGCCCCAGCGGAGCTGGTTCTGGCTACTACCCCTCACAGAAAGGAAATGTAAAACAGAAAAACAATAAATATGACTGGATAATGCAAAGCAATTAAGGTCCAGTGGACCTTGATAATACAGGAACCGAAGCTCCTGCTGAGGTGTGCAATATTAGCAACAAAACCAGCATCCAAATTCAAGCCACACCAAACACCCTTTTCCACTCTTACATTTTGCGGTTTGAAATTATAGATTTTTCGGTTTATTTTGAGGCAATGCATCCAGCACTCCATACTCGAAAAGGAATTCCTTTTTTCCACGACAAAACGCCCTCAGAATTTCAAAAAGATGTCTATGAACACTATGATGAAATGGTAGTTCGACAATCTGCTTTGCATTTGGCAGATGCGATGTGGGGAAGGTATCCCTTTCAGGCTGTACTAGATTTTGCAAAAATACACTATCCAGAAAAAGGGGACATCAATATTCTCGATATAGGTTGTGGTGTTGGGAGATGGATTGGAACAATGGCAAAAGACTTTCCAGAGGCAACACTAAATGGCATTGACTATAGCTACCAAATGCTAAAACAAGCGAATCAATTCTGGGTAGAGGGGAAAGAAATCTCAATTGACATTAGAAATAAAGGGTTTTCAAAACAACTGGTCAAAGGGGAACGACTTGAAAACTTAAAATTTGGTTTAGCAAAAGCAGAAATGCTTCCATTTGTTGAAGGAAGTCAGGATTTGATAGTAAGTAGTTTTTTGATTGACCGGCTAGAAAATCCGATAAAAGGACTGGAAGAAATGTATCGCGTTTTAAAAACAGATGGCAAACTCATTGTCGTCAGCCCTCTAAATTTTAATAGAGCGCAACATTGGAAAACACTATATCCACCTTTTCAATTTAAAAATACTTTGAAGGAAATTGGTTTAGAAATGTTGGATTGGAAGGAGGATATAATAGTTGAAGAGCCTTTGGATGCACATGAGAATCTTTTGTCTTGGAAGTGCTTGGGCTTTGTAGCAAAAAAAGCTCTTAGATCTTAGCCGTTAGAACCAATCGCAATAGGCCTAGCATAAATGCTAAGCAGAAAAATATTAAATACAAACCTAGAAGAAAAAACCGTATTTCAACTCAACCCTCAAGAAACCAAATATGGAGAACTTGGTGTCATTTGGAATATTAAAAATTGGCTAAATCTAGATGTAGCCTTATTCAGATCAAGAAATACGAACCTGATTTCCTTTAGACAAGAAGAGACTGAGGATGAATTACTATTTGGTTTTGACAATTCCAACAATGCAAGTGCAAATTTATCAGGCCTCAGATTGTCGATTTCTACAGAAGAGTTTATAAAAAAGTTAAGACTAAAAATAAATGCGAATCTCAGCTATATACAAGGCAATCAGGATTTGTCAAATGGAGAATTCTTAGATGACTTACTAGAACAACCTAAATATATCTCACAGGTTAGTTTATCATTTTACCCCATCAAAAAATTAAACATTTCTATAGATAACATAATTGTAGGAAAATAATTGTCAAGCTCTATTGAATCCTTGGAAGAATACGATAGAAATGTTTCCTCCCAATTTCAGAGAGACGCCAATTGGTCTATTAATTTAACGGCATCCCTGAATTTAAATAACAATTTTAACATTTTTTCAAAAGTCAATAACTATTCTTCCTATTTTCTACCAGGATTAAATGCTACCAGCGGCCCAGATGATTTATCCTTAAATATCCAAAGGAACACATACTTTTTAGTAGGAGTCAATTACACCTTAGACTAATCATAGAAATATGACATTGTATAAGAGACAAATTATTATTTATCCTTTAAGAATACTTCTGGTCACAATGGTAATGGGCTTTCTTATGCATACCAATATTGCATTTGCTCAAGTAGGTGAAGTGGATTCTATTTCACTTCGTAGATTATTGAGTTCTAATGATTTGGACACCTTACAATTTGCCCTAAAAGGTTTAAGAAAATCTGGCAATGCTTCGCAAATAGAAAATTGTATTCAAAAAATAATTTCTAATGGTGTGAAAAATAATGCAAGAGACATTATGCACGCGCACCAAATGCAGCTTCGAGACCATTAT
>CAYWOZ010000063.1:5430-17671 GCA_964458675.1 uncultured Saprospiraceae bacterium | reverse complement strand
TAGGTCGCGCGCTAAATGAAATTTACATTCTTTCAGAGGTTAATAGAGCTGCCCTCAAATGAAATTGGTTATGAATAGACAAACAAACTATCTAACCAATCTACTTTCCGGATATGTATTGTACCAGGCGAACCAGAACATACGATGATAGGGCAATCTATTGAGCACTCTGCCTTCTGAAGAAGTCAAATATTCTTCATCCACAGTCCACACTTGGCCTTCAGAGTCCCTTATTTTACCTACCTCCTTATTTTTCTTGAATTTGATGTCTTCGGAAGCAAATACTCGATTGGCTCCAGAGGCATCCGTCACCACTACAAAATTGGTGTCTCCAATTTTATTTTGATACACTTGTTTGCGATTTAGAAACTCAGCGGTAATAGCCAAGGGATCTTCTTTATATCCGTCTGCTCGTATGATAAGTACCTCATCTTTATTTTTCAATCGAATATCCGTCTTAGGCACATTGAACATCAATCTATCCGTAGAAAAATAATTTTGATAGGCTACTCCTTCTCCATAGTCCCTTCGATGACCAGTATAAAGAGATAGGACTTTTGTATCCGGATGTAATTTCTTCCATTCTCCCCATGTCGTCGTTACTACAGAATGGCTAGATAGCTCAATACCTTTTCCTACTAAGGGGCCAATCACAGGCTTTCCCTCTATAGTGTTCCATAGGGATTGGGTGGCTTGATCATACATCAGTTTATTAGACCTGTATAAAAATCCGCTCGTCCCCAGATCATAGTGCTTGCCTTCAAATTCCGTATCGTACGCAATGACCGTTCCGCATAAAGTGCAATACACTCCACAAATAGATTCTCCCCCTATCTCATCAACAAACATCTCATGCCAAGCCAAAATACGCTTGGGGTATGCTCTATGGTCCCCGTTGATGGATACTCCAAAAACGATATTGTCATCGTCCAAATAAGAAGCTTCTTCAGCATTCCACATATCAGGTTGTCGGAGTGGAGGAATTCCATCCTGTACTACCCCGCCCCAGCGAACTTCATCCAATCTTATACTAGATTGATCTGTTCTTCCTTTAAAATATTTTTCGAATTTAGGATCTTTAGCTTTGTGAATTCTAGCCATCCAATCTCCTTGATATGGGGTGATAGTTTCCTCTTTATTCCACAGCCACTCTAACCAAGAAAAAATATCGTTTCCATATCTTTTACCTGTTTTTTTCTCTAGAAGTTTGACTACTGGTCTTAGATTGACCTGTCCTCTAGAAAAGTACATTACATCCAAAAGCATTATCGTATACCCATCATCCCAATTTTCATCTAACTCAGCAAGTGTCTTTTCATTGTATTCTTCATCGCCTGCTAAAAGATTGACTATACGCGCAATTTCCTCGTCCGCTATAGCAGAATAATTAGCCGCCTTAGCTTCACGATATTGAGCATTTACATTGAATTGGAGAAGAAACAAAGTGATAACAGATAGAAATAAGAAGCCCTTTTTCATAATATACGATTTAAGTGAGGGATATTTCTAAACTAACACTTTAGAGCTTGTAGAAGTTATATTTGAGATGTCTTGAAACGTCATTTTAAAAAAATATTAACAAGTATATTAGGGCATCTCTAGTTTTTAATGGAGACTCAAATGGTCTATTATGACAGGCATATGATCACTCCATTTTATCCAGTCTATATATTTGCCAACTGAAATAGTGGTTTCGGCACTTATCAAACTTTGGCTAGCAAAACAGTAATCCATGTGATATGGTTTCCCTTTATTTTTTAAGAGATATAGTGTGGGATTAGGTTCTTCGCCATGCTTAATTTTATTAATAAGATGATATAGACTTTCTATATTTTGCTCTTTGAGATTGGCTACAACATCGCTGTGATTTCCTATTTTTTTCTTTTTATCCCAAATGGCATTGCTATTAAAGTCACCGATTAAAATAGATTCGTCTTTTAACTTATCTGCATAGTATTGAATGGCTCCATAAATTTGACCTACGTAGTCTTTTTTCCGGTCTATTTGATGTGGCATCGCCCAGATATTAAATAGATTTATTTTTTGCTTTTGAATTTTCAATTGGAGTGGTACTATAAATTCAAATTCTGGATTGTGGTCTTCAGCTGCTTCGATTTCGACTTTGTTGAAGGAAATGGCTGCGGTACCTTTGTGTGGGTTTTTGCCATACCAAATGATTTGTTTGGCGGCGGTATTTTTGAGGGCTTCTTTTAGTTTTGGTTCTTGTTCACATTCTTGCAAGAGGAGCAGGTCTGGTTGGAGGTCAACTATTTTTTCGAATTTCTTTCGGAAAGCCATGTTGCAATTCCAGGTGATGATTTTCATGTGGTGGTTTATCCTAAAGATTTTGAAGTGTAACTATGATTTAGGTAAAATATAAACTATTGTAGACAAACTTAACTGGCATTGTGTTGCCGTACTTTCAGCACTCCAAAATATATGCTAATTACGAGGGGTTCCCACTTCGTTCCACCCCTCGCTGTGTTGTGCCGTCCTTCCAGGACTTTAAACCTTTAGGTTCAAAGATATCGTTCTGGTGTATTACTATTTGTAAATCTCAGATATACATTTAAATTAAGCTTCGAGCCCCTTACTCATATCCTCAATGATATCCTCCACATTTTCTATTCCAACAGAGAGTCGTATTAGACCATCGGTGATGCCATTGGCTTCTCGAATTTCTTTAGCAACTTTGATGTGTGATGATGATGCGGGATGCAGCACTAGGGTGTCTACATCTCCCAAGGTGGGCGCTAGAGAACAGAACTCAATCGCGTTCATAAATTTCAATCCAGCGTCTAGGCCCCCTTTTAGCTCGAAGCTGAGCATACCTCCATATTGGGACATTTGGGAACGAGCTATATCATGATGTGGATGCGTTTTTAAACCTGGGTAATTTACATAAGCCACTTTAGGGTGCTCCTGAAGATAGGTAGCTACTTTCATCGCATTGTCACAGTGTCTATCCATTCTCAGTTCCAGGGTCTTTAGGCCATTATTGACTAGCCAAGCATCAAAAGGATTTGAATTGGTACCAAGGAGCTTCATGCTCGTCCACACCTTTTCCTTCATAAACTGGATATCCTTACTGATGACCGCACCAGCGATTCCATTTCCATGGCCGTTAAGATATTTGGTAGTACTGTGAATCACAAAGTCTACGCCCATATTCAATGGCTGCTGCAGGTAAGGTGTACAAAAAGTATTATCCGCAGCCGTCCATACACTATTCTGTTTAGCCACTTCCACAATTTTAGCAATATCAATACATGCCATAGATGGATTACTAGGGGTCTCGAAGTAGATCATCTTGATAGCAGCGTCTTGCTTGATGACTTCATCTACCTTTTCTGTGTCAGTGAGATCAGTAAGAACGGTTTCTATATTATAGTTTGAGAAAATATTAGTAAACAACTCTGTTGTACCACCATATATATTACCTTGAGTTAAGACCTTATCACCCGCCTTAAGGCATGATAGTAGGAGGCTTGATATCGCGGACATGCCTGAAGAAAACATCACAGTCGATGCTTGGTCATCTGAGCCGAATACCTCTAGACTGGCCAGCTTTTGTTCAATGGTATTGACCGTAGGGTTGCCATATCGACCATACACATGGCCATTGGCATTCCCTTTGAATATTTCAATTCCCTCCTGGATATCCTCAAAATGGAAAGAACTGGTAGCATATATAGGTAATACATGCGGCTTAGTAGTCCTAGTATCCTTTCCTTCTTTTACACAAAATGATCCGAATCTGACTTTTGACATTTGAATGAGTATCTTTGTGATGAATGGTTTAGTAATTTTTTGAAAACCTTAAATCATATAATGCTAATCTTTTAATTATTAACACTTTAAGACAAAAAGGGTTAATTTGCAATAAATTGACATTCAGTGATTTAACGTTTAATTTCCAAACCATTGTGTGATTGAATTGCAAGATATTCTAATTGGCAGATTTATTTTGAAAAAAATCCAAAAAAAGTGGAAGAAGACAAGCGTGAAATGGAGGATGTAGAAATTAAGGTAGATCCTAAACAGGAACCCTTAAGAATAGACAAATTTTTGCTAGCAAAGTTGGCGAACGTTTCTCGCACACGTATACAGAATGCTATTAAAGAAGGAGCGGTATTAGTGGATGGCAAAAAGGTCAAATCCAATTATAAAATCAGCCCTGGCGAATGCATCTCTTTTACCATGCCCAAGAAGCATGATAAGTTTGATAAGGTAAAACCTGAGGACATCCCACTAGATATTATATTCGAAGATGAGGATGTGATTATTATTAATAAACCAGCTGGACTAGTGATGCATCCAGGTGTAGGCAATTACACGGGCACACTTGTTAATGGTCTCGTCTATTATTTAAGAGATAGGAATCTACCTATAAAGGAGGGAGAATTTTATGATCGTCCTGGACTTGTGCATCGTATAGATAAAAACACATCGGGATTGATAGTCGTCGCAAAATCCACTTTAGCTATGGAAAGTTTGTCGCAGCAATTCTTTGATCACAGTATTAAAAGAAAATACAAAGCGCTTATCTGGGGTGCACTACCAGAAGAGAAAGGAACAGTAGATAATTATATCGGTAGAAACCCAGCCAATAGATTGGTGAATATGGTTTTTCCAGAGGAGAACATAGGGAAGCGAGCAATAACGCATTGGACAGTTCTAGAAGATCTCTACTATGTAAGCCTAGTGGAATGCCAACTAGAAACGGGGCGTACGCACCAGATTAGGGTGCATATGAAACATCTTGGTCACCCCTTATTTAGTGACGAGCGATACGAAGGGAATCAGATCAGAAAAGGAACGGTCTTTACTAAGTACAAGCAGTTTGTGCAAAACTGTTTCAAGGTGATGCCGAGGCAAGCACTGCATGCTTATGCCTTAGGATTCGAGCACCCCAGAACAAAGAAAGAAATTTACTTTGAACAAGAATTACCTCCAGATTTTGCAGAGTGTTTGGATAAGTGGAGAAATTATGTGGAGTACAGAAAGGAATTGATTTAAACTATGACTTTAGAAGAAAGAATTGTAGCCCTCAGCAATCTTGGTAAAAGCTTATTGGAAGAAAATGAATATCGAGATGCGGTGATTCATCGTAGCTTCCATCACAATCAATGGTTTACTGCTGACAACATCAATCAATCCATTAATGCTATCGCGACTGAATTTTTGGATGAAAAGAACTTACAAGAGTTTGCCGCCTTCTACAAGTTGGATGACAATATTTCATCTAAAAATGTAGGGCTTGTCATGGCAGGGAATATTCCGCTTGTAGGATTTCATGACTTTTTATGTGCTTTTCTTTGTGGTCATACTTCCACGATTAAGCTTTCTGATAAAGATCCCTACTTATTTCCTTATCTTATTAAAGTCTTAGACAGTTTTGATGACAGGTGTTCTGCAAGGGTGGAATTTGTAACTAAGCTTTCGGACTTTGATGCCGTGATTGCAACCGGCAGCAATAACAGTGCACGCTATTTCCACGCTTATTTTGGCAAGTATCCAAACATCATTCGTAAGAATAGAAATTCTATAGCCGTTCTTACAGGTAAAGAATCGGTAGAAGAGTTAGACTTATTAGCTAATGATATCTTGGCCTACTTTGGATTGGGATGTAGAAATGTTAGCAAATTGTACCTTCCTAAAGGTTACGACTTCAACCCATTGATGGAAACCATCCATGAGCATAAGCAAATCATCTTGCATGGGAAGTATAAAAACAACTTTGATTACAACTATGCAATCGCTTCTCTTAATAATGTAGAAATAGTCATGAATGGATGTCTGATTCTTCTCGAAGACAAGTCTCTTACGAGCAGGATTGCTAGCCTACACTATGAATTTTATGAAGATGATTCTACTTTACATAAACATTTACTAAATATCAAAGAAGAAATTCAGTGTGTAGTAGCGCAAAATAAAATAGCCAATCTTCCAAATGTGCATTTTGGAGAAACACAAACTCCAGGCTTAAGAGATTATGCTGATGGTGTGGATACCATGACTATGCTTTTAGCGATTGACTAAAGTCCAATTTTGTGATTACCGGAAAAGAGCATATAAAAGATACCATAGACGAGTTCGCAAAACAAAAGAAACCTTTTCTTTTTGTGATTGACTTTGATGGCACTAAAGGATTTGTAGAACATCTTGACAAATGCGAAGAAAAAGATGTTTTTTTTCAAGTCAAAAATCTTAAGAATTTTTCTCAGCAAGAAGCAATCAACAAATCTTTCACTTTTACAAAATATCCGATTTCTTATAATAGCTATAAAGCGGGTTTCGACATCGTACAAAAAGGAATCGGTGAAGGTAACACTTACCTAATTAACCTTACTTATCCTACGCCGATTGAAACCAATCTGTCTCTGAAAGAAATTTTCCTGCGAAGCAATGCCAAGTACAAATTGTTTTTCAAAAACAAATTTGTTGTTTTCTCTCCGGAAACTTTTGTAAGCATTAGTAAGCAAAAGATTTATTCTTACCCTATGAAGGGGACCATAGATGCTTCTATTCCTGATGCCTACGAAAAGCTAAAAACAAGTTTCAAAGAAATAGCAGAACATCATACCATCGTGGACTTAATTAGGAATGATTTGAATCGGGTTAGCAAGCGCGTAGGTTTAGAAAAGTTCAGAATGATTGAACGCATAGTAACGCATGATGCAGAACTGTACACGGTGAGTAGTCGAATCGCAGGTCATCTTCAGACTAACTATGCGGATAGAATTGGCAGTCTGTTATATGATATGCTTCCTGCTGGTTCTGTCACTGGAGCGCCCAAAAAGAAAACGGTAGACATCATTAAGGAGGCAGAAGGATACGATAGGGGATTTTACACGGGTATCTTTGGTATTTTTGATGGACACAATCTTCATAGCGCGGTTATGATTCGCTTTATTGAGCAGCAAGACAATCAATTAGTTTTCAAAAGTGGCGGTGGAATTACGTCTTTTAGTGACCCAAAGGCGGAGTATCAAGAAATGATAGATAAGGTTTATTTACCTATAAGTAATCATCGACATGCCAGCTCCTAAACTCATAGAATCCATACGATTAGAAAATGGTACATATGCCAACCTTGAGTATCACCAGTCGAGGATGGAGCGGTCTTGCTCTGAATTGGGGATAGCTTATACTTCTCTCCCTTTACAAGAATTTCTAAACCATATTAATTCTCCTAAAAAGGGTCTCTGGAAATGCAGAGTTGGTTATAGTACCTGCATTGAGAAAATAGAATTTAAGGCCTATAAAATCAAAGCGGTAAATTCTCTAAAAGTAGTTCACGATAATAGCATTGACTATAGCCACAAGTATGAAGAACGGAGTCGCTTAACTTCTTTGTACAACCAAAGGAGTGATTGTGATGATATTATTATTGTAAAAAATGGCCTGGTCACGGATAGTTATTATGGGAATCTTTTATTTTTAAAAACTGGGGTCTGGTATACACCAAGTTCCTATTTATTGCCGGGGACGATGCGGCAGCGGCTTATTGATTTGGGTCAGGTTGTGGAAAGGGATATTAGGCTTGAGGATATTGCTGGGTATGAGAAGGTCAAGATTGTTAATGCTATGCTGGATTTTGAATTGGGGCCAGCGCTAGAAATTGGCGAGGTTCAGTTTTAAGGGATGTTCTTGCTTGTTCGTTTACCACCGAAGATATCGAAGTAACACTCACGAGTTCAAAACACCAAAGACACCGAAACTAATTTACTGTGTTCAAGGGCTTAGGCTTTTTTTCCAATGTCTAACGTCTCTTTTTCACTTTTGCAATCCCCAAATCCAAACGCCGTTGCGGTCGAAGTATCCAATCATGTCTCCTTGTTCTACTCTGAAGATACCTTCTCCTGCGTAACTGATGTACTCATAATCAGGAGCTACAATAGTCTCACCATTAAGATTGCTTAAGCCTGAAAACTCTTTGATGCGCACCTTAGCGTAGCCGTCTTCGAAACTTTCAATCTTGTCGTATTTGGGAGGGATGATTTCAATTCCTTTTTGATTAATGACGCCCCATAAGCCTTCTATTTTTACGACAGCGACGCCATGTCTGAAGCTGCTGGCGCTATCGTAGAATCCATCGTAGACTTTCGCTTGTTCTGTGATATAATAGTATCTATATTTTTCGTCTCGCACGAGGCCTCGACCATCATTAAAATCCATGAGTCTATTTAGGCCTGGCTTGATTAAGAACTCTCCTTCTGTATCAATGAGCCCTGCTTTTCTATACCCATTATAGACTACCGCTCTTCCATCTTCGAAATCAAGGCACTTCGAAAACTCGAAAGGGATAACCACCTTGCCGAGTGTATCTATATAACCACACTTTCCTTCTAATTGTACGCTAGCTAATCCATTTGAAAAATCTGATACTTTTCTATATTTATTATCAATTACTAATTTCCCCTTTTCATCGATGAAGCCATAGAAATCTTTTAGTCTGACTGCTGCGTATCCTTCTCGAAAGTTTTGTATGTCTCTATAAGAATGCTGAGTCAGCACACTACCCGTTCTATCAATAACTTCATACTTGATACGATTGGCCTGGCGCTTTGCAATCGCTAAGCCTTCTTCGTTGAAAGGAAGTATATTGACGTACTTCGGTCTTAAGATATAATCGCCTGTCGGATTGATCAATCCGTACTGCCCATTAATCTTTACTCTGGCTACTCCCATCTCAAAATCATCTACTATGGAAAATTTTGGTTCTATGACTATATTGCCCTCGACGTCCATATAGCCTCTACCTGAGATCCCTCTAAACCAGACTAGTCCATCGGAATGATTGCCCAGATTGCTGTATTCAAAAGGCAATTGGGTATCCCCTAACTTATCAATCAAGCCCCACTTAGTTCCTAGTTTTACGGTGGCATAGCCGTCTGAGAAATTGACCACTTTATTGAATCTACAAGGAATCACTTCTCGACCGTACTTATCTACAAAACCCCACTTATTGCCTTTTCTGACAGCTAGTCGATCTTCGCAAAATTCTCCTATTTCGTCGTACAATAAATCGACCGTCACTTGTCCTAGGGTATCGATCAGACCGTACTTCTGACGGTTCATAGATACTTTCAATATTTTGTCTTCCGTGTTATCTAAAAATTCTAAATTGTCAGAAGCACAAGGCATGAGTTCTTTTCCATTTACTCCTACTACACCCCACTTGCCAGCGAGTCGCACAATGCCTATTTCACTTTTGAAGTCACGGGCAAAATCATATAAAGGATCTACAACTGTGTTTCCTAGCGTATCTAAATATCCCCATTTACAACCATCGCACATCAAAAATCCATCGCTATATAAATCTCTATCGGTTTGGGTGTAACTGAGTAAATTCAAAGATACTTCGGGTTGAACACTATACTCTCGCATGGATTCTATTTTATCCTTCTTTGGTTTTAATTTTAAAGAGAGCTTTCCTTTATGGCTATACCTAGCAAGACCATCTTTAAACTCTCCAATATAGGTGTCATTTTTTTTGATGACTTTTCCTTTGGAGGTAATCAATCCATGCCTACCGTCTATAAACTGTACACGGGCTACCTTAGATCCTGCCTCAAAATCTCCATAGCGAATGTCTAATAAATTTACAAGGGTACTCAACTTTCCTACTTCATTGTTCACCAAACCAAAGGTGGCAAAGCTGCGCATCTCTGTTTTATCAAATCTATAATAAGAAGTTTGCTCTTTGAACACCATAGTGAATCCATAGTCTCTTTTGATATTCACCCAATCATAAATGGGCTCTATCACCACCTCACTATCTATTAGTCTCCTCAATCCCCACTTGTCTATTTTTGGAGCGTAAAACCATTCAAAATTCTGAAGTAAATAGTTTCTATCCGAGTTCCAAAAATTTCCTCTTGTTCTTCTTTTCTCTCTACTATTGCCTCCAATATTAATGGTGAAATGTTGGTCTAATTTATTTTGATCGACAATGTATCCTTCTTCATCTATACTGAATAATTCTAGACTACCATTTACCGTCGCTTTGATGACGTCTTCCTCGACTATGATTTCTGTATACTTGGCTTCTATTAATTCTTCTCCATCTAAATTGATTGCGGTCCAGAAAGGTCCTTTTTTGGCGGCGCATACTCTATTCAAACTAGGTGCGATGTAGTCGTACTCAAATGGAATCACAATAGCATCATTATTGGATACTACTCCCCAGTCTCCCTCATAGTTTACGCGATATAAATCCTTGGCGTAAGCGTGTATCTCATGATACTTTGCTTCTAATACCTGAGTCCCATCATCTCGTATAAGTCCCAAGCGTCTTTGCTTTTTGGTTAAGATTTGAGTATCATCAAAATTGTAAAAATTGGAATACTCATCTTTCGATATGACTCTTTGTGCTTTGTCAGAATATAAAAATTTCAGGTTCTTGCTGACTAGGATTACAAACTGATCGTTGATCTTTTGAAAGGAATCAAAGGAGGCTCCAAATACCGAACTTCCCTTTCCATCTACTCCGCCCCAGCGTCTATTATCTTTATAGAGAAATAGATTATCGTGCATGATTTTTACTTCTTTATACTTAGGTGGTATCAAAACGACCCCCTGAGGAGAGAGTAAGCCCTTGCCGTCTTCGATTGTTGTTTCGAAGTATCCGTTTTCTAATAGCTTGAGTCCTTCGTAGGCGGGTTCGGTAATGATACTTCCATCTTTTAGGGCGAGCCCCCATTTATTGTCTTTCAAGAAAGCGAGGTACTCTCCTTCCCAAACGTGTACTCGGGTGTATCCTTTTTCTAAGACTACTTTTTCTTGGAAGTTGATTACCATCCACTGGCCGGCGTCCATTACAGCTACTAAATCTTCGTCTAGTACTTTGATGTCTTCGTATCGTGGACGGATGACTTCATTGGTCGATTGGTCAATAAGGCCCACACCTCCTTCTCGTTGCATGACGGCATAGCCAAAATGTTCGAATTCGCCGATGGCTTGATAGATGGGTTCCACGACGATTTTTCCGTCCGTGTTTATGAGTCCCCATTTTTTATCTTTCTTTATCGGAAATAGTTGCTGTGCAGGTAATAGGAAGGGCACTACTATTAGAATTACTAAAAGCATGGCTGCTTTGGAGTTTCGGCGTACAACCGAGGGTTCTAAAGTGGTGGTATCGGTGTTCAAATTATAATTACTTGGTTTGGTGTATCTAATTAATTAGAGGTATTTACATTACATTCTTTTTTGTTGTAATTCCTCGTTTAGAAGGAATTCTATAAACAGAATGTTGTTCTCTTACAAAGTAACACTTATTTAACTTTTATGAAAGTAAATAATTGTTGTCTGCGCTTCTTTTTGGTGCTTCGCACGCTTTTAGCGGTTGGCTTTTGGCTTTTTGGCTGCTTTTCTTGCATGTTCAGAAACACATAAGACATTTTAGCAATTCTTACTTGTTCGAAACACCAAAGACACATTAGCTACCCTTGGGTGGACAAGAAAAGTTGAGCTGGCTTGTTCGTTTACCACCGAAGACACCAAAGCTATTTTTACGTGTTCAAAACACCGGAAGCACCGAATCTAAGCTTGATTGTACACTTCGCACGCTTCCGTTTTTACTTTTCCTAATACCTAACGCCTAAAACCTAATACCTTTTTTTGTAACAGCTTTCTAAAAGTGTGAGTTTGAGTTTGAGTGCCGAGATAATATAGCTCAATACTCGTGGCTCAAACTCGTTACTCCTTTTGTGTGAGGGATAGTAAGGACTGACACGATAGTGGCAGGTGCGCAGGCGACCTTTTTGGGAGACAAGTACGGAAGCGAACGCGGACTCCTGCATAGCCCGACAGTGACCGAAACCAAAAGAAGCGCTGTGCATGGGCGTAGGCTTTTTGGTGGAGGTCAGTGGCACACCCAGAAGAGAATTATGAATGCTGAATTATGAATTACGTAATGTGTTCATTTACTATAATAGGCACTAATGTAAACTTAAAAAAACTAACAAAAATAGTAACAATCCCTCCGCGTTCTCTGTGTGTTTTTTTTCTCCGCGACCTCTGCGTGAAACGGAACAAAAAAAGGTACTAGCAGCTAGGTATGAGGTGTGAGAAAAAGTTGAAAGTTGAAGGTTTGTAATGTGTTCATATATTACTAAAGGAATTGATGCTAAACTTGACATTGACGAACAATATGAATAACAATCCCTCCGCGCTCTCTGCGTGTTTTTTTTCTCCGCGACCTCTGCGTGAAACGGAACAAAAAAAGGTACTAGCA
>CAYWOZ010000063.1:0-5330 GCA_964458675.1 uncultured Saprospiraceae bacterium | reverse complement strand
CTAAACTTGACATTGACGAACAATATGAATAACAATCCCTCCGCGCTCTCTGCGTATTTTTTTTCTCTGCGCCCTCTGCGTGAAACGGAACAAAAAAAGGTACTAGTAGCTAGGTATGAGGTTTGAGGTAATTCTAACGTCTTTTTTCCCTAACGCCTAGCACCTAAGACCTCCTTTAGTTTTCTCAAAAAAACTCATAATAGCTTGTCCATACCGCTTCTCTTTGACGAAGCAAGGATGCTGCTCGAAGTCGTGCTTCTGATCATGCTCGACGACTAGGAGGCCATCCTCTTTAAGTAGTCCGTGCTTGAAAATTTCATTGGGGAGGCTCGATAGATTGGGCAGTGGATAAGGGGGACCAGCAAAGATGTAATCGTACTGAATACCGCAGTGAGCAATGTACTTAAACACATCGGATCGGACGACCTTGATACTATCAGTGATTTCCAACTCCTCCGCGATTTGCTTCACGAATTGGAGACAGGGGCCATGCTGATCCACATAAGTAACATCTGTGCAGCCGCGAGAGATACATTCGTAGCTGTGGCTGCCAGTACCTCCAAACAAATCCAACATGCTAATTTCTGAAAAGTCAATAACGTGGGTCAGCACATTGTAGAGCCCTTCCTTAGCAAAGTCGGTGGTCGGGCGGGTGGGCCACTTATCAGCAGGAGGATAGAAGCGTCTGCTCTTGAACTTGCCAGCAATCACTCGCATAGACGCATGCTTAGAAGATCATGGTAGTAATGGAAGTTCACATTTTGGAAGGCCGGACCGTAGTGATAGTAGCTCGGAGAGTGTACGATGTGAAGATGCTTGACATACTTTTTGACTTTCTCATAGAGGGCGGATTTCTTTTGGATTCTACCGGTCCACAACAAAGGAATTTTTTCTGTATCGAGCCCAAACTCCTCATAGATTAAAAGGACATAATAGAGAAAATCATTTTCTGTTTCGTAAGAGAACGTATTGGCAAACTGGAGGTCTCCCCACTTGAATAAGAAGATACCCATGATGCCGATGCCCGTGTGCACAAATACTTTATACCCCCGCTGACCAGTCGTATACTGGTAAGCATGTGTGAGGAGTGGCGCGATGATATGCATATGCTTAGCTCCAGGAAAGTAACTTTTGGCAATATCTAAAACAATCTTATCTATGCTATACACAATGTTGGCGTCTTGAACGGCTAAGCGACACACAGACGCTGCTTCCTGCTTGCTAATTCTAGTGACTTGGGTGAGGTAGGCATCGAGTTGATGTTTATTGAATACTTCCTGCGGTACGATGGTAAACTTAGGGCTGGAGTAACAAATCGAAACCTCCGCATACGGCAGTTGCAAATACTTTTCTTGCAACAATATCTGCTTTAGTACCTGTTCCTTGCCATCAGAAATATCCCCTTCGCTCTGATACTGAATCTGCTTCAGCACCAAGGCGTTTGACTCCATATCCTCTATAAAATAAAAAAAACTGTCCATACCGATAAGTATGGACAGTTTGTATTCTATACTGAAATGTTTATCAAATTTTGAATCTATAATATTGACTGTATGGTCTACCAATTTCCGGCAAGGCTTGGTTTTGACATATCTCCAAACTTGATAAATTTGTTTGGATCATACGTATCATCGTATCGCTTATATTTAGGATCAGCATATTGACCCATATATTTATTTCTATTGACACCTACTTCTGTGACGTACACCAAGGTCGCTTGATAGGTCAGCGTATCCGCTTGTATCTCAAAACGCTCATTATTTGTATAAGGAACGAAAGGTAGAGAATCAATGTAAATACCGAGTTTGATAATGCTATCCTTAGCAGATACGAAAGTAGTATCATATATTATTTCCTCGTCTGCATCTTTATCGCCTAATATCTTGATGATACGAATATCCTCATTCTCAAGTACTTGCTGAAGGGTATCAAAATTGTGGGCAAACTTTCCTGTGATTTCTCTGAAGTACTCCTGAGACATTCTGACTTTATCTAACCTAGCGGTGACGGCATCTTCGCGTATTTTGCGTTCTGCCTGAAATTCGATAGGCTCTCTGATGCTATCTACAAGCAAGTATGCTAAGATGCCAATAATAATAAGTAAAAGTATGTTTATTCCGATCCTCATTGGTATGTATTTACGGTTTTGATGTGTGCAATAATAAGATAAATTTTATAAATTCTATGCTAATTTTCGGCTAGATACTCATCAGAAAACAATTTAATGCATTATCGCAAGATATTTTAGTATTTTCTGCCTTACATCCCAAAAAATCATTAGGACGAATAGCTAAAGCAGACCAAGCCTTTTTTTTGCCTTACCAACCACTAACTATATTATTTTAGTAAAAATATCTTCTTTACTTTTCTTATGCTGGATTAAAATTTTCTTAAGCAGCCTAAATTAATTAAAATTTAGATATTTCTTTCATTTTTATAAATCTTAATCACTGTTCTCGCACTTACTTTTTTCCCGTGAAAAAAAACAAAAACCCTGTCAGACTGGTCACCCAGGCAGGTTTCAAGGTCGAAATTTATTCTCAATTATGGTTTAATAAAAATTATCAAAACATCTGAGCATCAAAACTTTAGTAAATACCTCTGTTTTCAAAAATTTGACAGCCTTGGCTTCAATACTATGATGCAGTATTTCTTAATTTTGGTGCATCAAATAATACAAACTTTGAACAAAATGACTTTATTGGCTATCGAGTCCTCCTGTGACGACACCTCTGTGGCCATTTTGGAGGATGGAAAAGTGCTTTCCAATTGTGTCGCATCCCAGGATGCACACCGTATATACGGAGGCGTCGTGCCTGAGTTGGCCTCGCGTGCACACCTCGAAAACATCATCCCTACTGTCTCTCTAGCGCTACAGAAAGCAGGTAAAAGCAGACAAGATTTGGACGCCATAGCAGTGACCAGAGGCCCCGGGCTCCTAGGCTCTCTCATCGTAGGAGTCACCTTCGCCAAGTCCTTCGCGCTGGCGCTGGACCTACCACTCATTGAAGTCAATCATATGCAAGCGCATGTACTCGCGCACTTTGCAGAGCCCCCCTATCCTAGTTTCCCGTTTTTGTGCCTGACCGTGTCGGGCGGCCATACGCAGATCGTCCTCGTCAAGGACCACCTAGAGATGGAGGTACTCGGCAGCACTATAGATGATGCCGCGGGAGAAGCCTTCGACAAGACCGGCAAGCTGCTCGGCCTCGACTACCCTGCTGGCCCCATCATCGACAAGCTCGCCAAGCAGGGACAGCCGCGCTTCCCATTTACCAAGCCAAAGGTCGGCGAACTAGAATTTTCCTTCAGCGGTCTCAAGACCAACATCCTACAATTTCTCAAAAAAGAGGTCGCCAAAGATCCTGACTTCGTGAAGCATAATATAGAAGATATCTGCGCTTCGGTCCAGCATACTATCGTCGACATTCTCCTCCAAAAGCTCAAGATCGCTGCCACCAAACATAAGATCACCGAGGTCGCCATCGCAGGTGGTGTCTCTGCCAATTCTGGTCTACGCAACGGCCTCCAATCCATGGGCCAGGAACTGGCTTGGAATACCTACATCCCCGCTTTCCAATTCTGCACCGACAACGCAGCCATGATCGCCGTCGCCGCTAAGTATAAATTCCAAAAGGGGGAGTTTTCCGATCAGGGGATGAAGCCTATTACTCGTTGGGCGATTTAGCTAGAGGAGAGTTGAAAGTTGAAAGTTGAAAGTTGAAAGTTGAAAGTTGAAAGTTGAGAGTTGAGAGTTGAGAGTTGAATATTTTGCGGTTTTATATTTTTCGGTTTTTTTTGGGCCCGCCCCAGCCTGTCGCTGAAAAAGCTCCCGGTTGGGACCGCGCTATTCAGTGACTGCGCTTCGCTTCGGTATCCCGACGAAAAAGTCGGGACACGCTTCGTACCTCAGCTCCTTACTATCGCTCGTGCGGAGTAAGAAGATTCCTATTGGTTTACTTTCTTGTTATAAGAACAAAGCCATCACTAAAGGTCATGTAAGAAAAATCGTAAATATGGTGATAGGTTTTTCCACGACTATTGATAGAATAACCAGTAATGTAGTTAAACTGAAACTTCTTCTTTTCTAAGTCGAATCGTTTAACCTTGATTCTTTTATTTCTTTTACCCAAAATTTCAAGAAGGATTGATCTATTTCGATGCAAAATTTCATCAATGCTTTTAGTAGCAAGTGAAGTGGCCCTTCTCAATCGTACATGATATTCATTCTTACATGAAGTGGAGCAAAACACTTTATCAATTCTACCCGTGAAGGCAGCCTTACAAAGGCGGCATTTCTTCTTCATCCAATTAACATATTTTGTGACTAGAGAATATTACACTAATGTAGTCAAAATAGGAGATTTACTGACATACAAATAGAGTGGACATGTACGATTAAATTAGATTATCCGTTTATAACGGTTAATATCCGTTATTAACGGTTAATAACAATTATCACTTTATTATCAGGACTTTCTTTATTAGGTTTAATTTATGAAGTTAGAAATCATCAATTACGCACAAGAGGGTCAAAGAATAAAGTTCAGAATCCCTTTTCATGCAAAACAATGGCGGACGGAGATTAAAAAGGTATCTGCCTTTTACTATCATAAACCTATAAAAACCTGGAGTATCCCTAACACGCTGGAAAACATGCAGTTACTAAATTTGCTTGGCGGAGAAAGTGTAGTGTTTGTAACTAAAAAAAGACAAGCTAAGGAGAAGAAGTCAAACCGATTTGTACTCAATGAAGAAGCTAAAATCAACTTGAACAAAGTTGAAGAAAAGATATTGCTTAAAGGCTATAGTCCAAGCACCAAAAAATCATATCTAAATGCCTTGGCAACGTTTTTCAAGTACTTTGAGGCACAAAATTACGACACCATAACAAAATCGGAAATAGAAGGCTTTATTGCTAAATTAATCATTAAAGATAGGATATCTGAGAGCTACCAAAATGTGTTTATAAACGCCATCAAATTCTATTATGAGCAGGTACTTGGCAATCCGAAAGAGTACTATCAACTGCAAAGACCAAAAAGATGCAAGACATTACCCAATGTGCTTAGCCTTGAAGAAGTCCAACGATTGCTCAAGACGCCTAAAAACATTAAGCACAAAGCCATTTTAACATTGATATACAGTGCAGGACTGCGTATCGGAGAAGTCATAAAGGTTAGAATTCAAGATATCAGATCATCAGATAAGTACATCTTTATATCATCCGCAAAAGGCAAAAAAGATAGACGCGTTTTGCTAAGTCCACACTTACTAAAGGGCACCTCTATTAACCTCTGAAAGAATGTAAATTTCATTTAGCGCGTGAA
>CAYWOZ010000062.1:0-17689 GCA_964458675.1 uncultured Saprospiraceae bacterium | reverse complement strand
TAGAGGTGCCCTATATCGACATGATATCCTTTTCCTTAGCTTCAGTCAATTTATCTACCGTTGAGCCATACTTTTTGAGTAATCCTTGAATTTCCTCTTCTTTCTTTTTTCCTTCGTCTTCAGGATAGCCATCTTTGATTTCCTTTTTGACAGCGTCCATCATCTTTTGTCGAGTTAATCGAAGTGCAATTTTGGTTTCCTCTCCTGCCGCTTTTACTTGTCTTACTAAATCTTTTCTGCGTTCCTCGGTCATAGGTGGTATAGTAATACGTACAAATTCGCCATCATTCATAGGCGTAAGTCCAAGGTTGGCTTTAAAGATTGCCTGCTCAATATTTGCGAGCATACCTTTTTCCCAAGGTTGGATGGAAAGCGTTTTAGAATCAGGGGCGTTCAAGTTGGCTACCTGTGATATAGGGGTAGGGGTACCATAGTAGTCTACCATCAGGCCATCAAGCATGTTGGGATTAGCCTTCCCCGCACGAATTTTCGCTAGTTCCTTATTGAGATGCTCCATGCTGTCATCCATGGCAGAACGTTCTTTTTTGATAAAATCTTCTAAATTTATTTCCATGACTACTTATGTATTTAAGTGCTAAGATAATAATATAATAAAAAATCTAGACATTTTAAAGCCTTATGATAAAGACTCTAGTGGCGTATAAAATATAGGACTATCAGCCAATTTTGTATTATGTGCAAAGCATAAAAGCCCAATAGTTTTAGATGAGTTAGTGTTATCTCGAGTAAATGGTATAAAGATGTTTTTTGGGGGATTTAAATTCAAGCAGGAGGGGGGAGGCCCGCTTGAGAATACTTTATCTTAAAAATTATAGATGACTTCGTCCTCTATAATTTCTATCTCGTTGGTACTGGCTAGGTGGTCAATGATTTCTTCGATGTTTTCTTCGATAGCCTCATTTTGATTGTGTAAAATAATGTAGCTTTTGAGTAGGCTCAACTCTGATGGGCGGTTACCCGATCTAATGAGTCTTTTAATGGTCTCATTGGCAGCTACTTTTACGCCTTTAGCAGATTCATTTCCATTGGCAATGATATCTAAGGCTGTATTGCCATGGCTATTGCTGACTTTAGGTTCTAAAACCTCACTTTCACTGCTCAATACAGCTAAAGTGGTCTCCTTTATTTCTTCTACTGGCTCGTTAATATTTTTTGACTCGATAGGTTCCGC
Organism: uncultured Saprospiraceae bacterium; assembly: GCA_964458675.1. Taxonomy (GTDB): domain Bacteria; phylum Bacteroidota; class Bacteroidia; order Chitinophagales; family Saprospiraceae; genus JALZVN01. The sequence continues at coordinate 16,497 of CAYWOZ010000062.1, read as the reverse complement.
ATTAGAATAGCTGGCGAGGTTTTTCTTTTTGTTTTTCACTCGTATGCAGTCTCTGCCAACACCATTTAGGTAAGATACTATGCTATCGTATTGTTTGTCATTAGATAAAATAGCAAACTCAATATCCTTGTTAATTTTTTCATGCATTTGTCCCATCAAAAATGCCATGGACAATGCAAGGGAATCTTCTCTCTCAGAAATCTGAATCCACTTTGCGTTTTTTCCTAACTTTTGAATTTTTTGAACTAAATAGAATGGAAGATTTTCGATTCCTTCATTGATGAGTATGAATATTTTATCACATATTTTTTCAAGTTTTTTAAACTTGATTTCTTTGAGGTCTTCATATGAGATAAATACGTAGCGTATCTTACTATGACTGTGCATCTATAGATTCAGTTGTTTTGGTAAAAAATTTTACTGTCGGTGTAGGGACTGAAAAGTGATATGATTTGGGGATAGCAAAATTAACTTTTTTTATCATATAAAAAAGTAAATACAGACTTCCTACACGCTTAAAATTTAGGATTATATTTGTGTAAGCAGAAATACCTTTACATAGACATCAAAACAAGTGGTGGAATTAATCTAAGCTTTTACTAACTGTTTGATTTTGATACTAAATGCAGCGAATATTAAAGTCATAATAGGACTCACCCAATTAAATATGGCAAACACAAAATATTCGATTACACTTACACCTAATACACCGGACTGGTAAGCGCCACAGGTATTCCATGGGATAAGTACGGAAGTTACAGTACCAGAATCTTCAAGCGTACGACTTAGATTTTCTGGTGCAAGTCCCTGGTCTTCATATGCTTTTTTAAACATCTTTCCAGGAACTACTAATGCTAAGTATTGATCCGAAGCAGTGATATTAAGTGCAAGACAACTTGCCACGGTGCTGGCAAATAATCCAAAGGTAGTCTTTGCTAAGCTTAGCAAAGACTTAGTGATTCTTGCAAGCGCTCCTATGCCATCCATAACGCCTCCAAACACCATAGCTGCGATGATAAGATAAATAGTCCATAGCATACCTTCCATTCCTTTCCCCGCTAAGAGATCAGGAAGTTTTTCTTTTAATTTTTCGGGCAGGTCAGAACTGCCTACAAAGTCTGGAAGGGACAACTGCGTACCCGTAAATATGCTATTAATCGTAGCGCTGATATACTCACCTATGCCGAGGCTAGTTGCCCCAGTTAATTCTTTGATAACCTCAGGTTGAAAAATAATCGTACAAATTGCCCCTAAAAGTGCTCCGATTGAAAGAGCAATCAAGGGCTTGACTTTCATCATTATGATACCGACTACTATAAGTGGTACTATAAACAGCCATGGGGTGATATTGAACTTGTCTAAGAGCATATCATTGATGACCGTATTCTCATTGAGCTGGCCTGAGCTTTCTGCTGTGAATCCTATTATTACAAAAATGAGGAGTGTAATCAAAATGGAAGGAACAGTAGTAAGCGCCATATACCTAATGTGGCTAAACAATTCTCCTCCCGCCATTGCTGGTGCTAGATTGGTTGTGTCACTCAATGGCGACATCTTATCTCCGAAGTAAGCGCCTGAAATAATAGCTCCTGCTGCCATGCCCAAGGAGATACCCATTGCTCCAGCGATTCCAATTAACGCTATTCCGACGGTAGCAGTAGTCGTCCAAGAGCTACCTGTAGCGAGCGAAATGATAGTGCAAATAATCACCGAAGCAGCTAGAAAAATGGTTGGGTTGAGAATCTGCATCCCATAGTACACCATAGCGGGCACGATGCCGCTCATCATCCAAGTACCTGCTAAGGCACCGACCAATAACAATATCATTAGAGGGACAAATACACTTTTGAGGTTTTCCCAAACTTCAGCAATCATTGTCTGTAGACTTACTTTGTTGAATAAACCAACGACTGCGGCGATGCCCCCTGCCATTAATAAAATAAAGTGATTGGAGTAGTCACCAAGCCAGCCTCCATCTTGCCACACTATATTATAAGCTAATAACGCGATAAGGATAACTACGGGCACTAAGGCTTCAATGAGATTGAGCTCTTTATTTTCTTGGATGTTTTGGTCCATCATTCTTGCAGATTGTATAGCCCAAGATATTAAATAATAATTGAACTAAAAGAATGTATATATCGGGGATGTGATTAATGGGTGAGATTGATGGTATTTGGTAGAGGCGCCGATATATCGCGTCTCTTGAGATATACAGGGCGATGCGTATAGCAGGAAGCCCTACAAGGATGAGGGGTAGCAGTGGCATACCCTTTTTCGCGGGTGGCGTAGGGACACGATGCTTCGTGTCCTTTCATGCGTTGGCAAAAAGGGTATATAACGGATGACCCGACCCGAGATGTGTACGGACGCCGATTCATCGCGTCTATACATATCGACGGGTCAGCCCCAAATAAAAAATAGCCACCCCGAAAAACGGAATGACTATTTATATATTTTGTATTGCTTTTACGTGCTAAGATTAGTCACTACCAGCAAACTTAAGCACAAAGAATAGGAAATAAACTAAGGCTCCTAATGCGGCTGAAACGTATGTCATAGCTGCCCACCAAAGTGCATCTTTTGCGCCATCATAATCTGAACCTCTAGCTACTTCAGTCTCATCTAACCATGCCATCGCTCTGTTACTTGCATCAAACTCCACAGGTAATGTAATGAAACTAAATAACGCAGTGACACCAAATGCAATAACGGTAATGAACAATAAAATCGGATTGCCGCCCATACCGAACATACCTAATGCAGCCATCAGTAAAAACTGCTGTGCCTTCGATGCAACATTGACCACAGGAACGATAGCAGAACGCATCTTTAACCATGCGTATGAAGTATCATGCTGTACAGCATGGCCGCACTCATGTGCTGCCACAGCTGCGGCCGCCACACTTCTGGCATTATATACTGGCTCACTAAGTGCAATGGTTTTTGTCTGAGGATTGTAGTGGTCGGTAAGCATACCCTTAGCAGGTACAATCTTCACATCATGGATACCATAATGCGCTAACATTTGCTCTGCGACCTCTTTTCCAGACAATCCACTCTGAAGTGGTACCTGACTGTAGTGATTAAATTTACTTTTGAGTCTATTGCTGACTAACATGCCGATTCCGGAAAGAACAGCCGCCATTATCATATAAACCATGTAACCTCCCATAATTCTAAATTATTTTTATTTACTATTATGACTCTATAAACGCTTTTAGTGTCACTTAAGATTTAGTTAATTTTTAGCTAATGATATCAAATTTGGTGTATGGTCGCAAAACTGCTGGAATATTGATTCCATCTGCCGTCTGATTATTCTCTAATAAACAAGCCACAATTCGTGCCAAGGCAAGCGCGGAACCATTCAACGTGTGCACCAATTGTTTCTTTTTATTGGCGTCTTTGTACCTGGTTTTCATGCGATTGCTCTGAAACGTCTCAAAATTAGATACTGAACTCACCTCTAACCATCGCTTTTGCGCAGCGGAGTATACCTCAAAATCATAAGTAAGGGCAGAAGCAAAAGTCAAATCTCCGCCGCAGAGTCTCAAAACCCTAAAAGGAAGCTCTAATGCTGTTAACAATTCTGTTACGTGCTGTAGCATTTCTTCTAAAGCAACGTACGAGTTTTCAGGCTTTTCAAAGCGTACGATCTCTACCTTATTGAACTGGTGCACACGATTTAGCCCACGAACATGTGCTCCATAAGATCCTGCTTCTCTTCTGAAGCAGGGCGTATATCCTGTAAGTTTGATGGGTAGTTGAGATTCATCCAAGATGTCCCCTCTATATATATTAGTCACAGGCACCTCGGCTGTTGGGATAAGATAGAGGTCATCCTTTTCCATATAATACATCTGTCCCTCCTTGTCAGGTAGAGATCCTGTACCGATTCCACTGGCTTCATTGACTAGGAGAGGAGGTACGATTTCTTCGTAGCCTCTCTTATCCGCTTCATCTAGAAAGTAGTTGATAAGTGCGCGTTCTAATTTAGCGCCCTTGCCCCTATATAGTGGGAAGCCGGCACCAGCTATTTTCACGCCTAGCTCTAGGTCGAAAAGGTTATATTTTTTAGCGAGTTCCCAATGCGGTTGTGCACCTTCTCCCAAATCTGGCAAATCTCCAGCGTGTGGTATGTGTATCTCATTATCCTCGTCCGATTTTCCTTTAGGAACAGAGGGGTGAGGCACATTTGGTATCTTATAAAGAAGCTCAGTGAGTTCATGTTCGGCATCTGTAAGTTGCTTTTCTTTATCACCCATTTCTTCCTTCACCGCACCTACTTGTTGCTTAAGTGCCTGCGCCTCTTCTTGCTTTCCAGACTTAAATAAGTCGCCAATCTGGCTTGATAGCGTATTTATTTCACCTCTTTTAACATCAAGAAAAGCCTGCAAAGACTTCCTTTTTTCGTTCATTTTGAGGATAGAATCGATGATTTCGCTAGTTTCAGGTGGATAACAGCGTCTTTCTAGGCCCTCAATTACTTTTTCTCTGTGTTCACTGATGAAACTAAGTTCTAGCATATTTCGTTAATTTGTTATATATTTAGGCAAGATTTGTATTTCGAAGATATATTTGGACAAATATAGTATTTGATATCAAAAAAAAATCTATTTTTGCACGTCGATTAATCACTCCAACTTCCATTTAGTAGTATCTTCTTATTTTTAACTGATACTTCCTTTCTGGAGCTTTCATTCCCACTGAATAAAAAGATTACTGGCATTTGTAATAATAATGATGCTGGCAATTTGGAGATTCGAAAATAAACTGAATAATATTTCACCTATTATATATTGAACCTCACCTTCACTTAACGACACATATAGTGTTCATACATTTTGTAAACAATTAACCTTAATAATACAATGCTGGATATTCTGCAATTAAATGACATGTTAGTCCCAGAGCTTAGAGAAAAGGCTGAAGAGCTAGGACTAAAAAGTTATAAAAAGCTTACTAAACAGGAATTGATTTATCGTATCCTGGACGAACAAGCTGTCTCACCGGACGACAAGGCGAGTGCATCTAAAAAGGAAGCGGAGAAAAAAGAAGAGGTGAAAGAAGAAAAGGATGTAGCTGTCATCGAAGAGAAAAAAGAAGAAGAGGTCAAGGAAGAATCAAAAGAAGAAGCTGCAGAAGAAAAGCCAAAGCCTAGAGATAAAAGAAATAATAGAAACGACAATCGTAAGAAGGACGATCGCAGAGATAATAATCGAGATCGCAAGAAAGACGACCGTAGAGATAACAATCGCAAACAGCAACAGCAAAAACCTAAATTTGATGTTGAGTTGGATGGTATCATAGAAGGAGAAGGTATTTTAGAAATGATGCCTGATGGCTATGGTTTCTTGAGGTCTTCTGACTACAACTATCTTACTAGTCCAGATGATATTTATGTTTCTCCATCACAAATCAAGTTGTTTGGATTGAAGACGGGAGATACCGTGAAAGGGGCGATTCGTCCTCCAAAGGAAGGAGAAAAATACTTCGCCTTACTAAAAGTCTCAAAGATCAATGGGTTAGAACCTAAGGACATTAGAGAGCGAGTTCCATTTGATTATTTAACGCCATTGTTTCCAGATGAAAAGTTCACTTTGACTTCTCACCCTGAAGGAAAAGATTTTGGAAATAGAATAATAGATTTATTTACTCCAATTGGAAAGGGGCAAAGAGGATTGATCGTAGCGCAACCTAAGACGGGTAAAACATGGTTGCTACAAGATATTGCAAACGCGATTGCTAAGAATCACCCGGAGTCGTACCTCATTGTATTGTTAGTAGATGAGCGTCCTGAGGAGGTAACAGATATGAAGCGAAACGTAAAAGGAGAAGTGATTGCCTCTACATTTGATGAGCCAGCTGAAAACCATGTAAGGGTTGCTAATATCGCATTAGAGAAAGCGAAACGTCTCGTAGAGAGTCGTCACGATGTAGTTATCCTTTTAGATTCAATCACTCGTTTAGCACGTGCTTACAATACAGTAGCACCAGCTAGTGGTAAGGTATTATCTGGGGGTGTTGAAGCGAATGCATTACATAAGCCGAAGAAATTTTTCGGTGCAGCCAGAAATATAGAGAAAGGAGGTTCTTTGACCATCTTGGCTACAGCCTTGATTGATACTGGATCGAAGATGGATGGAGTTATCTTTGAGGAATTTAAAGGTACGGGTAATATGGAGCTTCAGTTAGACCGATCATTGGCCAACAAGCGTATGTACCCAGCGATTGATTTGACTAAGTCTAGTACGCGTAGAGATGACTTGTTGCAAGACAAAGATGTATTAGTCAGAATGCATATCCTTAGAAAGCAGCTTACAGATATGAAACCAGACGAAGCGATGGACTTCTTGAGTAAGCATATGCGCCAGACTCGAAGCAATGACGAGTTTATGAACTCTATGAATGGTTAAGAACATAAAAGGGCCTCAGCGTTTTCGTTGGGGCTTTTTTTTGGGGCCATGCCGATGCTACACGCTAGGCTATACTGCCGGCACCGCGCTATTCGTGACGCCGCGTTCGCTTTGGTGCTGCGCACTCCCGAGAAAATTCGGAATCACTACTATCGCTTGTCCATTGGATTACGCTCCTAATTAGAAAGATACCGACTCCCAGAAGCCAGACGGCGATTTAGTTTTTGAACAGTCTTGACCAGATTTTTTTCAAAAGACCCCACAAAGAAACCCTGCTTCACACCAGCATAAAAAATATCGCGTCCAAGATTAACAACCTTCCCATTTTCTAATCCAAGAATCTGGAAACCTTTTCTATTATATCGTTCAAAACCATCTGTTGGATTTCCATATCCAAAATCTGTAAAGTAGATCTCTCCTTCTCCGGTTAAGTCAATCATTTCTCCTGTTATAATGTCTGTTACCAGCGACGATCGGTCATTGACTATCTCCTTGGTTGTTTCTGGTGCTATATAGTGCACCTTGCTAAAGGTGTATATCTCATTGAACGTCTTGACTATCAATGCATTCATTTCATCAGTCTCCTTTTTTAGAGATGCAGCCTCTGCCGAATTTCCTCTTTTATTTAGAGCATCCATTTTGTTAGTTTGCTCAGACAAGCGAATGAATAATACACCATCCTTCAGCATTCTCAGATGGGTAATTTTATCGACTGATGTTACGATTCTCTGCCCATAGGACAAGGTGCATGTCAGGAAGAAAACACCTAACAATATCAATCTTGTGTAAATAGAATTCATCATAATTGTTAAGAAAAAATTAAATTAAAATATTAATTACTTTCATGCTCTAAATTATACCGATTTTAGCAAAAATGTAGAATTTTGTTAGTCTTATCACGTGATAAGACAGGAATCAGAGGTAATAAAACCTATGACAGTTAGATAACGTAAAATCAAGAGTACAAATACCTTCAAAAAGTAAAACAAATGATGCAGCAATCTATTGATATTCAAGCACTCAATGAGCAAATTCGTGCAGATAGCGAATTTGTAAGCAAATTATACGCAGAAACTTCCAGGACGATAGTAGGTCAAGAGCATATGCTTGAGCGACTTTTGGTAGGATTGCTGACCAAGGGACACGTATTGTTGGAGGGACTCCCTGGGCTGGCAAAGACCTTAGCGATTAAAACTTTATCTAGCGCGACCAATGCGCAGTTTAGCCGGATACAATTTACACCAGATCTTTTACCTGCGGATATCGTAGGAACCATGATTTATAATCCAAGCAAAAATGATTTTTCGGTGAAGAAAGGTCCCGTGTTTGCCAATTTTATTTTGGCAGATGAGATCAACCGTGCGCCGGCTAAAGTACAATCTGCCTTGTTAGAAGCTATGCAGGAAAGACAAGTAACTATCGGGACAAATACTTTCAAACTCGAAGAGCCTTTTTTAGTTTTAGCAACTCAAAATCCAATTGAGCAAGAAGGAACCTATCCATTACCTGAAGCACAAGTAGATAGATTCATGCTTAAGGTGAAGATAGACTATCCTAATCAAGACGAAGAAAGAGAAATCATCAGAAGAAATCTGAACATCGATGGATTCGGTGCCGTGAATCAAGCAGTGTCACTTCAAGAAATAATGACCGCTAGATCAACCGTGCGTAAAGTATACATGGACGAAAAAATCGAACAATATATTTTGGATATTGTTTTCGCTACGAGAACACCAGAAAAGTTTGGTTTGGAAAACCTCAAACCACTAATCAGTTTTGGAGGCTCCCCGAGGGCAAGTATCAACCTTGCATTGGCTTCAAAGGCTATTGCCTTTTTGAATAGGAGAGGATATGTGACTCCAGATGATGTGCGTAATATTTGCTACGATGTACTTCGTCATAGAATAGGAATCACCTATGAAGCTGAAGCAGAAAATATAACACAAGAAGACATAATCAAGCAGATATTAAACGCTGTAGAAGTACCTTAATCTATTTTTCTAATTAAATTTTTTGGCAAGATTGCATTTGAAAAATTACATATGGAAATGGGCTGCAGCACTTATGTTAATATGCTGCATGAATTCTCTATGGGCGCAAACTGAAAGAGAGAAGCAAGTGATGGGATTGTTTGATACGCCTATTACCTGGTTACATAACTATGAAGGCATTCTAGATGAAGCGCATCCGGTACAAATGTGTCTTGCCTTTGATGGATTCAATTGCCGTGGATATATCCAATATCCTGAGAATGATACCCCTTACTTATTAGAAGGTTCTCTTCAATCTAGCGAATTCGTTTTTTTAGAAAAGTATAAGGATAGACCAAGTGGCTACATTAATGGTAAACTTTTGGGCGATGAGGTAAAACTCCAATGGACCTCCATTGATGACACCCATTCTTTTGATGCAAATTTTGAAAAGATATCTCCACTAGTAAATAAAGAAGAAATAGATGTTACTGCTAAAGGGGTACTCAATGTCCATAAGAAATCAGCATTCTTAAATCATCAAACGATGATGAAAATGGACATTCCTACTTTGGATGAAACCTTCGATAATCAGATGGCTTTATTACTTATGGATTGGAATCAAGAAATAAAGAGATATCAAAAAAAACCTTCTCAAAATAGATTTGCGAACAAGGCTGAAATTTGGTTTGATATAAAGGAGTTGTCAGACAAGTATTTTTCAGGTTTTGTCTACATGACAAGTTCATGGGGCGAAAAAATAAATACTATCAGCTTTAGTTATGACAGAAAGTATGAAAAACTTATAAAAACGAATTCATTCTTTAAGTCAAAAGAAAAGTGGGAAGCTTCTGTCAAAGAACGAATGATGCAAATTGCCCAAAAATCGGAACCAAAAATAGATAATGAAGGGTATGCGAATTGGATACAGAATAATGCATTGTTAGGACCAGTAGTCTGTGATTTAGGAATTAAAATCTCTTCACAAAAAAGTACCATATTTGGACAAATTGAAGTGCTTAAGCCTTGGAGGAGTTTGACCTCTGATTTTATTTCTCCTTCCAAACTAAATAAATTGAAAAGACAATAGAGGTGGACACAGCTGAACTATTAAAAAAAGTACGTAAAGTAGAAATCAAGACTAGAGGCTTGAGTAAGCAAATCTTTTCTGGGGAGTACCATAGTGCCTTTAAAGGAAGAGGGATGTCATTCAGTGAAGTTCGATCATATCAGTATGGTGATGATGTTAGAAACATTGATTGGAACGTTACTGCTAGAACGGGTGAAGCCCACATCAAAGTTTTTGAAGAGGAAAGAGAGCTCACGGTTATTTTATTGATAGATGTTAGTAAGTCTTCTTTCTTCGGTACTGGAGAGCAGATGAAAAATGATATGATTACAGAGCTTTGCGCCGTGTTGTCATTTTCTGCCATTAATAATAATGATAAAGTGGGGGTGCTTTTCTTTTCAGATCAGATAGAAAAGTTTATTCCACCTAAAAAAGGAAAGACACATATCCTAAGAATTATTCGAGAGCTCCTAGATTTTGAACCAGTGGGTAGAGAGACGAATATTGCTTTGGCTTTAGAGTACTTCAATAATGTAGTGAAGAAGAGATGTATCTCTTTTGTTTTATCAGATTTCATTGCTAAGGATTACGAGACGGCACTACGAATAGCTGCGAGAAGACACGATCTAATCGGGATGCACATCTACGATCCAAAAGAAAAAGAATTACCCAATATTGGTTTAATTAGAGTAGTAGATTCGGAGACAGGAAAACTTAAATATTTAGATACCAGCAGTGCTAAGGTGCGAGATGCTCAAAGCAAATGGTTTAATGATAATAACGCTTACTTTAAAACGGCTTTTGCCAAAAGTGGGGCGGACTTGATTAGTCTTCGAACAGACCAGGCCTATACAGGGCCATTATTAAATTTCTTCAAAAAACGCTCAAAGTAAATTTTGCAAAAATTGATTCAACATATTATTGTTTGCCTTTTACTATTTGGTATTACTACAGCGGCTTCTGGCCAAAAAGTAATCGCAGAAGTAGATAGCGCACATATCATGATTGGGGACCATTTGAATTACTATTTGAAAATTAAGAATGCAACAGGGATAGAGAATCCAATAGCTGATCTTAGTTCTTTGGATACCATGCAAGCCATTGAACTTATCGAAGAAAAGGAATGGCAAAAGCTAGCAGAAGGAGACGATGTATACTATCAAAAAGACTTAACCATTACTTCTTTTGATTCAGGGTTTTTCTATTTGCCTTCTATAAAAGTCGAGTACAGTCAAAATAATAGGAAAATTAAAAAAGGTACTCAAAGAATACAGTTGGCAGTCATTACGCCCCAGATTGATTCCTTGCAGATTAGACAAATCAAAACGATTGTTAAAGAACCATTGTCAATTGCAGATTTTATTCCATTAATAGTTTCTGTGGTTTCATTTATTCTTGTTTGTCTAATAGTCTATTTTATTTACAAACGGATAAGCAATAGACCAGTTGAAGAAGTTTATATAGCGCCTAAGCCTGCGCATGAAATAGCTTTGACAAAGCTCAAGAAATTGGAAGATAAACAGCTTTGGCAAAAAGGGCAACTAAAAGAGTATCAGTCTGAGTTGACCTACATTGTAAGAGAATATTTAGAAAAGCGATACGGTATCCAAGCGCTTGAATCTACCACAGCAGAGATTATCACCGAATTGAAAAATGAAGATATATCAGAAGGTCATAAAAAACAGTTGTCAGAGATGTTTAACATGGCTGATATGGTAAAGTTTGCAAAAGCGACTCCGCCATTAGATATTCAATCAAAACTGCTAAATGAAGCAGAATCATTTGTCTTCAATACAAAGAAGGAAATTATTGCCGAACCTGAAAAGCTGGAGGACGCATGAATGTAATAAGCAATACCTATTTTTTGCATCCTTGGTTTTTCTTATTGATACCAGTTATCATCGGAGCATTATTTTGGTACCATACAAAACGCACATCTTACTTTCCAAGATTAAATATGTCAAGCCTTCAAGGCGTGGAAGATGTTTCTACGTTGAGGTCAAAGCTTGGAATTCTTAGTCCAATATTGCGATTTTTGAGTTTGACAGCACTCATATTCGCCATCGCAAGACCACAATCTGTGCTTCAAGAAGAAGAGGTTAAAGCAGAAGGAATTGATATTGTTTTGGTAATGGATTTATCTAGCAGTATGCTGGCCCAAGATTTCAAACCGGACCGTCTTTGGGTGAGTAAAGCGGTAGCAGCAGATTTTGTACGAGGCAGAAAATATGATCGGATTGGATTAAATGCTTTTGCTGGTGAAGCGTATTCGCAAGTACCTTTGACTACGGACCATTCGGTAGTTCTTGATTTTCTAAATCCGGAAGCAGGACTTCAAGTCGGGAGACTAGTTGATGGAACAGCCATTGGGATGGGATTGGCATCAGCTGTAAATAGATTAAAAGATAGTGAGACAAAATCAAAGGTAGTCATATTACTCACGGATGGAGATAACAATACTGGTTACGTAAAGCCTTTAGACGCTGCAGAAATTGCAAAACTATTTAACATCAAAGTATATACTATAGGCGTAGGCTCGAATGGCGATGCCTATACACCGTATAATCGAAATGCTAGAGGCCAATTTAGATATAGCCTTTCTAGAGTAAAAATTGATGAAGGACTGCTAAGAGAGATTTCTGGTATGACCAATGGTAGATATTTTAGAGCGACAGATGCTGAAAGCTTGCAAAGTATTTACGCTTCTATAGACCAACTAGAAAAAACAGAAATAGAAGTAACCGTTTTGAAGCGTTATCAAGATAGGTTTTATGTTTTTGCACTGTTTGGATTAATTTGTCTATTCTTAGAAATGATTTTGAAATACACTTTATTAAGATCCATTCCATAAGCTATGTTTAGATTTGAAAATATAACCCATTTATATGGATTGGTATCTGTGCTTTTAGTGCTTCTTGCCTTCTTTTTATACCTAGGATATCGTAATAAGGCATTACAGCAATTAGGAAGTTGGACAAGTCTAGAAAAAATAATTCCTGGCTTTTCCAAACGCAAACCTATTTTGAAATTTACTTTTTTAGCGGTTGCCTTGTTTTGCATTTGTATCGCTTGGGCAAACCCTCAATGGGGCTCAAAGAAAGAAAAAGTACAAACTAAAGCAGTAGACATATTTATTGCTTTGGATATAAGCAATAGTATGCTTTGCGAAGATGTTCGACCAAGTAGGTTGGAGCAGGCACAGAAATTTGGACAAGAGCTAGTATTAGGTTTAAGAGGAGAGCGTATTGGGTTGATATTATTTGCTGGAAATGCTTATTTGCAAATGCCACTCACTAGCGATTACGCGGCGGCGGCTTTATTTATGCAAACTGCTAATACAGATATGGCCCCAACTCAAGGGACAGCTATCTCAGAGGTAATCGATATGGCTACAAAGTCATTTAGTGAAGACAATAAGCGTCACAAAGCATTGGTTATTATTACAGATGGAGAGAACCATGATGAGACAGCCTTGGTAAAAGCCGAAACTGCCAAAGAGGATGGGATGTTGATATTCACCGTTGGGGTAGGTACGGCAGAGGGAGGCCCAATTCCGTTTACATTTAATGGGAGAAGAGCATTCAAGCAAGATAATTCGGGGCAAAGAGTCATTTCAAAAATGAACCCAGAAATGCTAACTGAATTAGCTGTTAATGGAAACGGTACTTATTTTAATCTGCAAGAAAATTCTCAAAAAGTAATAGATGAATTACGAAAAAGAATTGACAAGATAGAAAAGAGAGATATTGAACAGCGTTCCTTTACGGAGTTTAATAGCTATTTTCAATATTTTATAGGATTAGCTATCTTGTTACTCTTGATTGATATTTTCTTTTCTTACCAGAAAAATCAATGGGTAAAGGATAAAGATATTTTTGATGTTTAGAATTTGGTTAATGTAATAGACATGAATAAGTTATTTATTTTCATATTATTCTCTGTACTTCTTTGTACTGCGCTTTCTGGACAGTCAGCACATAAGTTACTCCGTTCTGGAGATAAGCAATATGACCTAGAAGATTTTCAAGGAGCAGAAGAGACTTACAGAAGAGCCAATGAAGATAAACTCTCTGCTAATGGAGAGTACAATCTTGGAAATTCAATATACCAGCAAAATAGGTATGAAGAAGCATTAAATCATTATGAACAAGCAGCCAGCTTGAGTAGTGATCCTAATGTAAAGTCCGATGCGTACTACAACCTTGGGAATACTTATATGAATATGGAGGAGTTTGAAAAAGGGGCAGAGGCGTATAAAAATGCTTTGCGTAACAATCCTTCTGACCCAGATACTAAGTATAATCTTTCTGTAGCCAATAGACTAGTAAAGCAAATGCAACAGCAGCAGCAACAAGAGCAACAGCAACAGGAAGGCGGAGAAAAGAATGAAGAAGAACAAGAGCAGCAGGAGCAGCAAGAGCAGCAACAACAAGAGCAGCAAGAGAACCAGGATCAAAAAGGAGATCAAGATCAGGAGCAAGAACAAAAAGAACAAGGTGAAGAAGGAGAAGAGAAAAAAGATCAAGAATCTAAAGGAGGAGAGGAGGAAGAGAAAAAGGGCCAGAGCAAAGAAGAGGCAGAGAATAAGTTGAGAATACAAGCAGAAGAAGAAAAAGCAACGCAACAAAAATTAAAAAAGGCAGACTCCAAACAAAACAAACAAGCAAAAGATTGGTAATCATGAAGACTAGTTTTTTAATTTTCAGTATTGCATTTTTTATGTTTGGACCTTTTGATATGTTCGCTCAAGAAATTGAAATTTCCACTGAGATTAGCAAGGACACCATTTTAGCAGGTAATAAATTAAGCGTAAGTTATATAGTAAAGGGTGGAGCCATAACAAATTTTTCTGCGCCTGACTTATCAGGATTTGAAATTCTAGCAGGACCAAATGTGTCTTCATCTTTTAGCATGATTAATGGAGAAGTAAGTCAACAAGCCTCATATACTTTTATTTTGCTTGCTTTGGAGGTAGGAGACTTTAAGATCGGAGAAGCTAAGATAACCGTTGGAGAAGATGTATATGAATCAGAATCTAAATCAATACATGTCTTGGAAAACCCAGATGGCGATATCATGGATGACTTGCAGCAACGAGCTTTGCCAAAACCTAAATACAAGAAAAAGCGAAAAACCTACAAAATATAAATATGCGCAAAGTGCTTCACGTTCTTTTTATCCTTACTTTTTTAGGCACAGGTCTACAGGCCCAGTACCTCTTTAAGGCGGAGGCGAACGCACGTAAAATAATGGTAGGAACTACTTTTAAATACACCGTTACTTTAAAAGAGATTGACAATAGATCCTTTCGTGGGCCAAATTTTAAAGGTTTCGAAGTAGTCGGAGGCCCTTCTACCAGCATGTCTTCCTCTACCATTAATGGAGTGACGAATAGCGAGTTTAAGTTTATATACACCTTGCAACCTAAAGCTGCAGGTGAATATGTGATACCAGCTGCAACAGCTATGTACGATAACAAAAAAATAAAGTCAAATCTTGTCAAGATAGTTGTTGTAAAAGGCAAAGGAGGAGTCACAAACCAAAGTCAGATAAATAAAAATATGGAGCAGCAAATGTTTGTTCGCGTTACTCCTTCTTCAGATACAGCTTATATTGGACAACAAGTAGTCTTAGAATATAAAATTTACTACACGGTAAATGTGCGCCGATATGATCAAATAGTAGAGCCGAGTTATGATGGATTTTACGCTGAGAAATTGAGAAATGTAGCTCAAAATAAAACCATAGAAATAGTAAACGGAGTACAGTACAACGTAACCACCGTAAAACGAGTAGCACTATATCCGCAGCAAACTGGAAAGCTTGATATAGCAGAGTCAAAATTTAAATTAGGAGTCAATGACCCCAATAAAACATCGCGAAGTATTTTCTATGAACCAATCAACTATTTCAATTTCAGCACCGAACCAATAGTTATCAATGTACTAGAACTTCCAGAAGGAGCGCCCGCCTCTTTTTCAGGAGCAGTGGGAAACTATACTGCAGCGTCTATTGTGAGTCCGGCCAATTTGACTACGGATGACGCGCTTACTATTTTGATGGAAATTCAAGGAAATGGGGATGTGAAGCAAACGCTTCCCCCTCAAGTTATTTTTGATGAAAATCTAGAGGTGTATAATACGTCTGTTCTAGAGAAAAAAACTAATCCTAAATCAGACTACTTGCAAAGTTATATGAAGCTTGAGTATACGGTGCTACCAAAGAAAGCAAATCGATATTTAATACAACCAGAATTCACCTTTTTCAATCCAGACAGTGCCAAGTATATTACCATTATTACCGGAGTAGACAACATCATGGTCAGGCAAGGTAAAAATAAGAAAGTGGAGCAAACAGTAGTATCAGAAAGTGATGCCATGTCCTCTGTCTTAAGACCTCTAATGACAAGTACTTCCTTGTCTACAATGAAAACCAGTGCCTGGGTGCAAAGTCCCATTGGAAAAGCTCTTTTCCTTTTTCCTTTCTTAGCGATGGGAGCTGTGCTACTCTATCGACAGAATGAAATCAAAAAAGGAAATATCGATCCCGATGCAATAAGAAGAGAGAAAGCTGCTGCTATAGCGAAAGAAAGATTAACTACTGCTGAAGACTTCATGAAGAAAAAAGATAGCAAATCATTTTATGATGAAATAGCAAAATCCATGTTCGGCTATCTTGGAGATAAAATGAATGTTCCTTTTTCGGAATTGTCCAAAAGTAATATAGCTAGCATACTAGCCGAGAAACAAGCAAATCCTACTACTATAGATTCTCTTTCTAAATTACTAGAACGATGTGAGATGTCTCGATTTGCTGGTATTTCGGACGAGAACGCCATGCAAGAAGTCTACTCCTCCGCGCATGAGATTATTTCTTCTCTTGAAAATGAATAATGTTTTTCCTTTCTTAAATAACTTTAGCTATGACGATACAAGAAGCTCAGAAAACGGTAAATGAATGGATCAAGACTATCGGTATCCGTTATTTCGATGAGTTGACGAATACGGCCGTATTGATGGAAGAAGTAGGCGAGATGTCT
>CAYWOZ010000061.1:16226-17854 GCA_964458675.1 uncultured Saprospiraceae bacterium | reverse complement strand
GGGCCGTACCCGTGACACTCATTGCTATTCCTACTAGCGTAGGATAGCATTCGGTCAGGGCACCGGGCTCTCCACTGTATCCAAAGAGTCGATGGATATCGTCTCTTTGGATGCCGTTGCGATCCCTCGTCCTTCACGGGCTTAGCCTATTCGGCACGCCGGGAAAGGAGAAGTTAGAAAAATAGACGTTAGGCATTAGAAAATTAGATGTTAGACATTTTGAATTCCACTGGTGCAAATGCTCCGGTAATAGATCTTGCATGCCTTAGCAAGTTTGCTAAGGTTCCCTGTCCGACTAGTCCTCCAGGCGGGCTTCATTATTTTGATCCCACTGGATCAAAATTGCTTCGTATCCTTCACTCTTCTTCTTCTTCTTCGTGAAACCAGACCGTCTTCTTATTTTCTGGATCTCCATTATAGTTAATAAAGATTTCATTTCCAGCGGGTATATTCTTTAATGCGTATACTGTAAAGGTGTTATCATTATAGTCCGCCTTGTATTCTGCATTAGGTTCGTAAGCATGATTATACATAGAGCCATAACCAAAGACTACCGCTCCCTCATCATCATCGTCTCCCCAAAGAAAAACATAATCATGCAATATAGTTTCATCCAGTAATTTTGTTTCATCTGGTGGAACCACTAGTACTGGACAAATTTCTATTACTTCACCGGCTTGAATATCTATAGAACAGAACACTCCTCGATCGTCTACATCACTTGGAGCTATATATAAATGAGCATTTTTTTGAGACATTAAATTTATTCTTTTTTGGATTTACTTAAATACACTCCGCACAATATCAAAACAAAACCGATGAAGTGATATATGGTGATGAGCTCTCCATCTACTACGCCCCAGCCTATCGCTACAATGGGGATCAAGTAGCTCACCATGCTAGAAAAGAGAGGTGTCGTAATTTGCACTAATTTATAAAATAAAATATTAGCTGCAAAAGTACCTACTAAGGAGAGTAAACTGACTGCTGCTAAGGAATTATACGCATCCTCATGATGCTGCATCACAGAAACAAAATTAGTACTGAACAATATTATGATAGCAGGAATAGTAATCAAACCGAAAGCAATAGAGCTTATTGTAAGCGCTCCGTAATCGCCTAAAAATTTGCCCACTGTATTGAGACTAAGCGCATAACAACTGGTCGCAATAACCAGCATAGCAGCATAAAAGTAATTATTGCTTTGTCCCGCCTGCTGACCATATGTAACCAATATCATGGCTCCAATTAAACCTATAAATACAGCAACTATTTTGATATTCGGAACACTAAGCTTAAAGAAGACTAATCCTATCAGTAATGTAAAAAGTGGAGTGAGGGAATTGAGCAAACCCGCTATAGAACTACTAACGTGCTGCTGCCCCAAAGCATATAGAAATGCTGGCAAACCACTACCAAATATTCCCACTACTATAAAATAAAGTAGATCTTTATTTTTGAGCTTTTTAAGCTCTTTTAGAAAAAATGGAAAGAAAGCCAATCCTGCAATACCCACTCTACAACCAAATACTTGGATAGGGCTGAAGGCCACTAGGCTCTTTTTGATCAGTATAAAAGAACTCCCCCAAATTATACTCAATACAGCAAGGAGTATGATGCTCAAGACG
>CAYWOZ010000061.1:12737-16126 GCA_964458675.1 uncultured Saprospiraceae bacterium | reverse complement strand
TCAATAATAAACTTATGGTACTCAGCTTGATTATCAATTTGTAAACGTGCCATATACACTCCGTTTACGAGATCGCTCAAATCAAATGCTTGATTTAAGTATCCTGATCTATAATCTACTGTATATGTTTTTAATTCTTGTCCTAATACATTTAAGAAAGAAACGGTAACGTTGTCTTTGCCCTCGCCTTCTAATAACATAGTAAACTTACCTGAGTTAGGATTCGGGAATAAATTGAAATTAGAAACACCATCTAAATCCTTAACAGCATTTACTCCTTCTACTTCTAACTCAAAAGATTGAGAGCTTGATCCACATTCATTGGTAGTCGTAAGTGTAATAATGTAAATACCAGGCTCTGCATAATCATGTATTGGATTTTCTTCATCACTAATATTACCATCTCCAAAGTCCCATGCATAAGTATCTGCTCCTGTAGATAAGTTTGTGAATGTTGTAAATCCAGCAGATTCGTCCACTGAGAAACCTGCTGTAGGCTCTTCAGAAATAACAACAACTTCTGTCATATTCACAACATTGTTTCCTATTGCATTAGAAACAGAAAGTGTCACTGAGAAAGTACCAGGTGTATTGTATGTAATAACTGGATTCTGTTCGTTTGAAGTAGCTGGTTCTCCACCTTCGAACAACCAAGTCCAAGCTGTAGGATCATTCAGAGATTCATCTGTAAAAGTTACTTCTAATGGAGCACATCCAGATTCTACATTTGCACTAAATGCAGCACTTGGAGCAGCCAATCCATCTATTTCAACTTCCATTGTTGCTGTTGAAGAAGAACAAGGATTTGAAGCGGTCAAAGTAACTACGTACGTTCCGTTTGAAGCATATGTATGTGTAGGCTCTGCCTCGTCACTTGTCTCGCCATCACCAAAGTCCCATAGATACTCCGTAGCATCCGTAGAGTTATTTGTAAAGGCAACAGTCTCTGAGAAAGAATCTAAACTAAAATCAGCAACCGGCTCATTGAATACATTGATAAATGCAGAAACTACACTCGAGTTACTCCCTACATCATTACCCGCTTGAAGAATCACAGTATATGATCCAGGGTTACTAAAAGTCACAGTTGGATTCTGCTCGTTTGAAGTCGTAATATCTCCACCATCAAATGACCACAACCAGTTGGTTGGATTATTAGTAGACAAATCTGTAAAGGTTACTATTAAAGGAGCACATCCTTCTGCCGTAGTAGATGTAAATTCTGCTTGCGGGGCAAGTAGTTCAGAAACTATGATCGTTCTTGATTCTGTAGAAGTTCCACATTCATTTGTAGAAGTTAAGCTTATGAAATAAGTACCGCCTTCTTCAAATATGTGAGTAGGATTGATTTCGCTACTCATGTTACCGTCTCCAAAGTCCCATTCAAATGAGTCTCCAAACATAGTTCTATTGTTGAAGCTAACTTCTAGTCCATTTTCACCTAAGTTAAAATCTACGTCTGGTTCTGAAATTACAGTTATATAAGATAACTCTACATCCATATCACTTCCAACACTATTCGATGCTTCAAGAATAACTGTATATGTACCTGGGTTTTCAAATACTACTGTTGGGTTTTGTTCTGTAGATGTAGCTGGTGTACCTCCTTCGAATGTCCAATTCCAAGCTATAGGACTGTTAGTAGAGACATCTGTAAATTCTACAGTCAATGGTCCACATCCATTATCATTCGTACTTGTGAAAGAAGCAGATGGCGCTGCAGAACTGGCATCGATATCTATATCTACTGCTTGAGAGAAAGTAACAGATCCACAATCGTTAGTAGCAGTCAATGTGATTACATATTGTCCACTCGTAACGTACGTGTGAGAAGGACTCACTAATGCACTACCTGTAGAATTATCTCCAAAGCTCCAATCATAAGCAGAGCCAATGATATCTGAAGATGTATTAGTAAGGATAACCTCTCCTCCGTTGATCTCAGCTAAAAAGCTAGGCACTGGTGCTGGTTCAGCAATGATATAGTTTAATTTAGTCGCTTCATCTTGTCCATCAATATTAGATACGGAAAGCACAACACTAAAATCTCCTGCGTCTTCAAAAACCACTATTGGGTTTTGCAAAGCTGAAGTTGCTGGTGTTCCTCCCTCAAATGTCCAATTCCAAATAGATGGAGAATTTGTAGATAAATCAGTGAACTCTACAGTCAAAGGACCACAACCTTCGGTAATATCTGCACTAAAGTCAGCTTCGGGGCCAGAACCTCCTGTAGGAATCAAATCATCTATTTCGATTTGCTGGCAAGTATTATTTGATCCACATTCGCTAGTCGCCGTTAAACAAATAGTATATATACCAGGCTCAGCATATGTATGGAAAGGTGAATTATCTTGGCTTGTACCTCCATCTCCAAAGCTCCAAGAAAACCAGATCGCGTTTTGTGAAGTATTATTTAATATTATGGTGTTAGTGCTTACTTGCTGAATATCAAAATCAGGTGTAGCAGCAGCTTCAATATTGATAAAGCTACTTTGAACTAACTCACCAGTTTGTTCTCCATCAGAAACTTCTAAAGTCACAGCAAACTCTCCTGCGGTAGTATACGTTACCACTGGATTTGCTAATGTACTCGTAGCTGGTGTACCGCCTTCAAAAGTCCACAACCATGAAGAAGCTGCAGGTACGGTATTGTCGCTAAATGTTACTGTCAAAGGGTCACATCCTTCCGTTTCACTTGCTGTAAAGAATGGCAATATTCCTGTAGTAATTGCCTCCGTTTCTGTTATAAATACTGGGCGTCCAGTAAAGGTAATATTGTTAGCAGAAATTTCATCCTGCTCACCAGTAAAGGAAAAATCCCATTCTCTTACAAATACAGAATTTAAATTAAAACTAGCAGGGAAAGAGTAATTCGCAAAGGCGGTTTCACTTCTATCAATGACCGTCTTTGCCCAAAGGCAGTATACATAAGTTCCATCAGCATTCCTAAAAGCTCCCCCATCCATAGAAGCTGGAAGATTTAGAGATTGAGTTTTAGCTTCATCATATACTGTTCCAAACAAAGCATCAGAAGCGGACTTGTAAGCTTTCCCCTGTTCGTTCATCTCTAAATTATTATAAGGCTCATTAAAATCGAGATTTTTGTATAAACCCATTAAGTGGAATTCCTCTGTAGCATTTGCTTCTGTTTGCTCTTCAAAAATACTGTAGATATGCATTTGACGAACATCTTCTTTCATAGCAGTAACTATAGATTTAGCCATATAATTTATTTGTAGATCTAAATCACCCATACCATCACTTTTGAATTGCCTTCTAGGCACATTGACCTCAGTAATAATCCATTCTTTTGTTGGATAAGTATTTCCATCATAGCCGTAATTATCTAATACAGCTTGATACAATCCTTTTCTAATAGAAAGACCATT
>CAYWOZ010000061.1:0-12637 GCA_964458675.1 uncultured Saprospiraceae bacterium | reverse complement strand
CCATTTGCTCCATTATCCCAAATAGGTTCATACATATTTGCAAACAAAGTGGATTCTGCGCCACATCCCAAATAAGAATTTTTGTCTCTTTCTTCTTCTGATGGATAACCAACAAAACAAGTCAAATCTTTTAATCCTAGATTATCATAATGCTGAAAAGTAGGCTTTCTAAGTTCCAATCCATATTTATCGACAAAAATACTTGGCATAGAAGGACGAATCGCCTTTGCTCCAGTTCCTAATAGACCTGCTGCAGGGTTTCCAGCAGCTATATTAGCTAAATCCTCATCGCTGTACTCTTGACTATCCGCTTGAAACCCTAAATTTGTTCCAGGTCTGAAAACATCAGTGTAAGGAGTTACCTGATCATTTGCAGTATAGTTGACTTGAGCATTGAGGGAAATAAAAACAAATAACGATACACAGGAAAGTAAAATCCTTTTCATAATTATAATTTGAATTAAATTAAATATTTAACAAAAATGGGTTCTCTAAAAATGCCTAGCGTAATGTAAATTGTAGAAGGTACTGCTAGCCTTAGGGTGTGGACGGTTGTGCAAGTTTCTACAAAGCTCTTGCATTTTGAGGATAGGTGCAAAATTACTAAATTAAAATCGCTTTTTATAGCTGCAAATTACCATAAAGAGGGTATAAGTCGCGCTAAAAAAATCTATCATTTTATCCTCAAAATATATGTGTAACGATATAATCGTCAATTCTTTATCCGTGAATACAGGACATACACTTGACTTAAATTTCGTCACCCTATACAAACCCATAACAAAATTCCAAAAATTTGTGATAAAATCCCTCAATCAATCACTTCCATTAGAGGATTAAAAACAAACCTTCGTTGCAAGTTATGACGAAAATAAACACGTTTGATACCTGAAAAATTTAAAATATGTCAATGAAATGACACTAAATTTAAGTTGCCCAACAATTGGATTACGTCTAGAATAAATGGAAAATATCGTAGAAGGTAGAATGATATCAGCACGTAAACTAAAAGGGCTAGCTTTTGAGAAAAGCCAGCCCTTTTAGTTGGATAATAAAACTAGAATTATTGATATTCCCTATAAATCGTAATTGTCCTGAAAGAACTCCTCATACCCATCGAAAGATTTATTTCTTAACACTTCTCTATAATTACCTTGAGTAAGAGGATATACTTTATAATCCATTTTAGTAGTCAAAAAGTCATTTCCAGCCTTTACTGCAGCCTTCAAGTAAACCATCGCTTCTGTTTGGTTTTTGAATTTACGAATTACCATGATAGGCTTATCTACATTATTGTTGAGATATATATTGGACAGTCTCAAACTAGAATTTTTAAAGTTCTTTTTATTGAAATCGGCCAATGCATTTTTAGTGTCTGAAACCTTCTTCCCGTTTTTATTGGATATTACAACAGCTATATAATGTAGGGCATCTGGTTCCGCCTTGAACTTACCCGCTTTTCCTCTTGATCCTGCGGCGTCTGTTTTAGGCTGCACTGCTATAGACTTATCTCCAAGCAAACGCAGTATCTCCTTTGCTCTTGTCTCTTCCGGGCTATTAGGGAATTTGCCTATGACATCCTTTAGCTGCTTAACATAGTCTTCTTTACCCTTTGTGTTTCCAATACTCATAGCCTTCAGTAATGCAAACTTAGCCATCATTATATTTCCAGGTCCAAATTTCTGACCTGCTTCATCGGCGTCCTTAATTACTTTTTCATATTGTTTATCTTGGAAGGAAGCATAGGTAGCTTTATAATATTGACCCAGCTTATCTCCTTCTTTCTTAGCAGCTTCTAGATAGTTTGGGTCTGTAAGTACTCTTGCATAAGTGGTATTCGGAAAATTCTCGGTGATTAAATCAAAATACTTTTTGGCTTGCGCTGTATTCCCTTCTTTAGTATGTGCTAAATATAGGTAATACCAAGAATCAAGCTTGTGCTCTGTTTCAGGATATCGTACCAACAATTCATCTTCCAAGGACTCAATACTTTTATCATTTCTTTGCAGTCTATCTCTATACAAACGACCTAACTCAAAGTAAGCCGTTTCAATTTTTTTATTAGCAGCTTTTATTTGATTTTCATCGCTTGGAATGGCTATCAAAATCTTGTTTATTTCGTCATCATTAAGTCTTTCTTCAATTGGCGCCTCCACTATGATATCTCTAGACAAATCATCTACACGTTGTCTATCGGCTCGCCTCCAATTATCTTCTAAAACTCTTTCTCCCCATGTTTTTACAAAATCCTTAGTCCCTTTCTTTCTATTCTTCTCATTGTATAAAGGAAACTGCCCTCTTACTAATCCACCAGTATTTACTACAGGAGTACCACCTCTATTTAGATTTGATCCTTGACGTGGGTCTCTGCCACCATTTTTATTAGGTCCTCGCGCATCGTTTACACTAGCTATTTTTGTTTTTGCCGCCATTTCTTCTTGCTCTTTCTTAAGCTTAATAGCTAATTCCTTTCTTTCCTCCGGAGACAAATTCGTCAAGCTTATAAGACTATCTTGTAAGACAATGATTTGGATATTTTCAGCTATCTCAGTCAAATTTTCTGAAAATCCTTTAACCGATTGGTAGCGCTCATCTGTCTTATCAATAATCTGCAAGGTGCTATCATAGTACAATTTAGCATCTACATATACTTCATCCTCAAAGTACAATTCAGCTAACTTTAAGTATGTTTCCGTACGTTGAGCACTGTTGCTAGAAGATGTGTTAAGTGACTTTCTATAATTTTCAATTGCAGCTACTTTATCTCCATTTTCAAGATTCAATTCTGCTAAGGTGAAATATACTTGATCAATGTATTCAGAATTTTTTTCATCCTTAACCATACGTTCCAGTTCTCTAGTAGTAGCAGCCATGGTTTTACTTCCTGCGCTATAGGAACACTTGAGCATCGCTAGGCGAGCACTAAATTCCATTTCGTATCTGTTGCTATACTTTATAGATTTGCCATAGTAGTCATTTGCTAAGGCGCAGTTGTTGTTTCTTTCTGCTAATTGACCTCGTATAAAACTATACCTTGCTTTATTTTCCTTTACGCCATCATTTTCAATAGCTGCTTCCAAAAATGGAATTGCAGAATCGTATCTTTTTTGAGATAAGTATAAGTGTGCCTTTACTGCATCTATCTGACTACTTACTTCCTTACTAACACCTTGGCCACCTAAATTTCCTAAGTATCTTTCTGCAAGGTTAAAGTCTTCTCTTTCGATATAGGTTTTTGCCAACCAAAGTTGTATCTCATCAAAAGCTAGCTTTTCAGTGTCAAATATTTTTTCAGGCTTATTCTCTTCTTTCTCTCTTTGTTTCTTCTTTTCCTTTTCTTTAGGTTCCTTTACAATTTTATTGACCGGATCTTCTTTCGGCTTTTCCGCTTCTTTCTTTTTCTCTTCCGTTTTTTTTGCCTTAGCCTTAGGTTTCTTGCCTTTTTTTCTTCTTTTACGTGCCTTCTCTTTTTCTTTTCTTTCTTTAATTTTCTTTTTCTTAAGCGCCTTGTTGGTTTTCTTTCGTTGCTTTGCTTGTTGTTTCTTTGTAAGTCTTACTTCTTCTTCATATTCGCCTCTTTCTTTTTCCTCTTCTTTTTGAGCAGGTGATTTTTTCGCTTGAACTTTCTTTCCTTTTGATCCTTTTTTTCTTGCTGCTTCTCTAGCTCTTTGTGCCAATGCAGATGGAGAGAATTCTTTAAGCGTATATTCTAACGTTTCTTCAGCGGACTCATAATCTTGCTTGAGGTATTGCGCCTTTCCTAGTAGGAGGTAGCAATCATCTGTCCAGTCAGATTGCCTATGCAACGTAGCTACAATAGAAACTTTTTCTATAGCCACATCTAACTCGTTATTGACTGCCTGAATAGGCTCTACTTCTGTATGCTTGTATACAGGTAAAATTTTATTGTAATTATCCTGATGAGCTTGGTCTAGAGTAGCCACACTATTCATCATAATCACATCTGCGTTAAAGTACCCATTATAGCGAGCGGTAGTGTTGTGATATAATTTCTTGATACCAGATAGTTCTTCCGTTCGGCTTTTAGTCGTTTTACAAGAAAAAATGAAAGCGAATACTAAAATTGCTAGAAAGAGGTTTATTTTCTTCAAAATTCGAATTTGTTAGAAAAATCGTTAAAAATACGCAAATATGCAGCTCAAAAGTGCTAATTAAGCTATTTAAATATACTTTTATAGCTGGGTATTGTTACATGATTTTTGGACTTAGATTTAAAACCCTTTTAACCATTGAATGCCGCTTATCTATTGATAATATTAGGCAATCCAGTTAAAGAACAAAAACCACTAACATTAAACTAAATTTACTTCAAAATATTTCATCAAAAACCGAGGAATTTAAGCAAAATGCAAGCAGATAAGTCCAAGAAAATCACCCTAAAAGATAAGATGGCCCAGTCCTATCGAATTATCTTGCAGAAAAATCCCAATTTTGAAGAGAAAGGAGTGGTCAATTTTTCCTTATTGCAGCTTGTTTTGACTGTTTTTGCTGGGGTTCTCCTACTAATCTTCCTTTTTAGTGCCTTGATTATTTTCACCCCGCTTAAAGGCCTTATCCCAGGCTATGGTGATTTGTCCCAACCAAAGAAAATCAGGGAATTGTCACTAACGTTACAAGAAATGGAAACCCGAATCCAGGCCAACGAGACCTATACGTCTAATTTTATGAAAATGCTGACGGATAGTGTACAAACCGTTGAACAAGCGCAAGCAGAACATATCACTGCGACCAATGTCCCCTCTGGCCCGATTGAGAAGATAAAAGAAGATGAAGAATTAAGGCAAGAAATCGCCTTCTCTCAGCAAGCACAGGACAAAGCGATACTGGCCAAAAGCTCAAGTCAGACAAGTGGGGTGCCTTTAGAAAGGGTATACTTTCTTCCTCCAATCACAGGACCTGTTAGTGCGGATTACGAACCTGCCGCGAAACACTATGGTATTGACATATTGGCTCCTAAAAACACACCTATAAAAGCCAGTATAGATGGATTTGTAATCCAGGCGGACTGGACTATGGAGGCTGGCAATACGATAGGTATTCAACATGACAATAATATCGTCACCTTCTATAAACACAACAGTACTCTGCTCAAAAAATTAGGAGATAGGGTGAAAGCTGGGGAAGCTATTGCAATCATCGGAAATAGTGGTGAGCTCACAGATGGGCCCCATCTGCATTTCGAAATATGGCACCAAGGAAAATCTATCAATCCTGCGGATTATGTAGAATTTTAACAAAGATTCTTTACTTTTTAATACAATAACTCCTTTATTGCGAACAAATTTGTAAGAAATATTGTAAACCTTACAGTAAGGACTAACATGGCCTAAAAATTTTATTTACAAATGGAAAGAGATACAAGTAAAAAGCCTCAATTAAAAGAGACTTTGGATGAGAAAGGAGATAAGATAAGTCCAATATTACCTGAAAGTATTAAGAACTTCATGATTGATATCGATGGGACTATATGCGATGACATCCCAAATGAAGAGCCAGAGCGTATGGGTGCATGTCTGCCCTATGTAGATGCCCTAAAAATGCTCAATAAATGGTTCGACGAAGGCCATATAATCACCTTCTTCACCTCTAGGACTGAGGAGCACAGAAACATTACTGAGACGTGGTTAGACAAACATGGATTTAAATATCATAGTATTCTTTTTGGAAAACCTAGAGGAGGAAATTACCATTGGATAGATAATCATATCGTGAAAGCGACTCGCTTCAAAGGGAAATTTACTGACTTAATCGTCAAGAATAAAGAAATAGAAGTTTTTAAATAATTTCTTTTCTTAATATTTATTAGGGCCTATTCAAGCAACATGCGTGAATAGGCTTTTGGTTTTTAAGCTGTATAATCTGGATTCTTTTGGACTAGTGATGTGCAATGGGACCTCTTACGAAAGCTTTCGGTAGAGGTAGACCGAGGCATCTTTCTTGCCGAAGGGCCGAGCGAGGAGCGAGCCATGGAACGTAACGACCGCTCTACTACTCGCATAGCTTTTCAAGCTATGCGAGTAGTAGAGCGGTAGGCCCCAAAATATTCGAATAAAAAATCTATCCTACCAAATCTTGTAGGGCATCTTCTATCCACTTATACTCAAAATTAAAATTGGACTCCAATAAGCGTCTGGGTATTACATGAGAACCCCACATAACGACCTGCTTCATTTCTCCTATGAGTAAATTGAGCGCAAAAGAGGGAACGGGTGCTGTTATGCCAAGGCCACTTTTCACTTCCATCAATACTTTGGTTAACTTTTTATTGCTAACTGGATTGGGCGCCGTGCCATTGTAGACTCCTACCGCGCTATCCTCTGTGATCATCCACTCGAACATACGCGCTATGTCCGTAATATGCACCCATGAATAAATCTGAGATCCATCTCCAAAATAAGAACCTAAACCAAGCTTGGCTGGCTGCAACATTTTCTCCAATGCCCCACCCTTCGTAGATAATACAATACCAATTCGGATAAAGGCAATGGGAATATTCGTTTCTTTCAATGACTGAATGGATTCTTCCCATTGGATACAACTTTCCGCTAAAAATCCATCATTGCGGACTTTACTTTCTTCTGTTAATAATTCCGTTCCACGATTCCCATATACTCCAATAGCTGCCCCTGAAATAAACTTTTTAGGGGACAGCTTCCCTTCTTGGATGTATTGCTTGAGCAGTAAGTTTCCTTGCACTCGACTATCTATAATTTGCTTTTTGCGCGAGTCGCTCCATCGCTTATCTGCTATACCAGCTCCGGCTAGATTGATAACATAGTCTATTGAATCTAATGCTGTGGGTTCTATATACTTCTGAGAAATATCCCAAGTATAAGTCGGCACAGTGGCATCTAGTCTTGTAGACCGGCTAAGATGTACTACTTCATGATTCTTTTCCAGCAAAATTCTTGTGAGTTCTTTTCCAATCAGACCTGTACCGCCTGCAATCAGTATTTTCGACATATAAAGGTACAACACAATATTTTGATTTTTGCTTAAGCCTACAGTAGTTTTTATTAAATTAGTGCAATGAAGAAGTTTTTAGTTTTTTGGGGAATGGCTTTGTTGATTATGTCTTGTCGTACAGAGCCTAGTTCAGAGCAAAGTAGCACTGTTCAATCTATACCTAGTAGTCTCAACCTTAGATTGAGTTCAGAACCAGATGCCTTGTCTCCAATCTTAGCTAGAAATACTCAAGCTCGTAAAGTATGCCGACATCTCTACACTCGTTTATTACAGCCAGACCCTGAGAGTCTGGAATTTGTTCCATATCTAGCCGAAAATAGTCCAAAAATAGAAACACTAGAAAATGGAAATCAAATGTACACTTTTGATATACATCCAAATGCAGCCTGGTCAGACGGTACTTCACTAAGCGTGCAGGATGTTCTATTTAGCTATAAAATGTTGCTCCATCCTGGGGTCAGTACTCGATATAAAATAATCGCTGATGTTATTTTTAACATCGAAGTCGATAAAGAAAAGGGCAATCGAATACACTTTATAGCAGACGAATGCCATATCACTTTAGCAAGTACTATTGGTGAAATGTTTATTTACCCAGAGCACATTTTTGACCCAGAAAAAACATTACGTCAAACGCCTTATATAGATTTTAAAGACTCGGATAAAATCTCAGAATTAATCCAAAAGGACGACAAAGCAGGTGAGGTCGCAGAACGATTTATGGATCCCGAATATGTGCGAGACCCTGCTAAGTTTGTCACTTCGGGAGCGTACACTTTTAATGAATGGACGACGGGTCAAAGAATCAAGATTCAGAAAAACGAAAACTGGTGGGCTCAAAATTTGGAAGGAAATGTTTTCACTCAAGGAGCGGATGAAATAGTTTTTCAAATCATTCCAGACAACACCACTGCGCTGACCCAACTCATCAATGGCGAGCTTGATGCGATAAGTGATTTACCAGCAGAAAATTTTGATGAATACAAAAACAGAAAAAACCTATCTCCTCAAGTACAGACTGCACTTGTCACTATCTGGCTTACGCTTAACAATAAAAAGGGTTTGCTAAGTGATAAAAATGTAAGAAAGGCACTGGCCTATGTTTGTGATGAAAAAGCCATTATAGAGAATGCAGTAAATGGATATGGCCAGCTAATAACCGGTCCATTTATACCTGGCTCTAAAGATTATAATGCTGGCATACCACCTACAGCCTACCAACCAGAAAAAGCGGAAGCCCTGCTCAAAGAAAGTGGATGGTCTGACAGTAATAATGATGGTATACTTGATAAAGTGGTAAATGGAAAGAGGACAAATCTCAGCCTAGAATTTGTTATGACTCCAACAAGTACACTAGGACCCATAGTAGGTGAATTACTCAAAAATGGTGCAAAAAAAGTTGGTTTTGATATTCGGCTGACTCCAAAAGAAGCCAAAGTTTATAGAGCAGAACAAAAAGCTGGAAATTTTGACATAGTTTTTGAAGGGTCTGGTGTACCTCCGGGCCTATATGACCCGAAAGGGAGATGGCATACTGAATCTTTCCCTCCTAATGGTAACAACTATAGTCGGTTTGGAAATGAAAAATCAGATAAAATCATAGATAAAATTAGAGTACAATGTGATAGTCCTGAAGAACGTATAAAACTAAGTCATCAACTGCATGCTATGATTGCCGAAGAGCAACCTGTGATTTTTTTATATTTTAGACAGTCACTACATTTAATCAATAATAAATATGACAATATAGTGGTATCCGCTAATTACCCAGGATTGTACGAAGAATTTCTTACCTTGAAGTAAATAATCCGCATCTGATGTTCAGATACATTCTTCTACGATTGGGCTATTTTGTAGTGACGTTCATAGTAGTATCACTGGCCCTTTTTGCCCTAAGCAGACTCGCACCTGGTGATCCTGTAGACAAATATATGGAAAGCGACTTTACTGCAAATACAGTAGAAAGCTACGCCGACTATGTTGAACGAAGAAAGAAAATCGCAGCTTTTCACAATCTAGATATTCCTCCTTTTTATCTTAGCATTACACCATATGCAGTGCCTCGTGATGTATATACGCTAGTAAGTAGAAAATCCAGAAAATGGTACAAACAATTGGTGTATAAAACCAATAGCGCCAAAGACGCAAAGGAATATATCGATGGACTCGATCAGCTCCAACTCTTACTCTCGCAAAAATCTACCAACAAATTTATAGATTTAAAAAATGAGATTGCTAGATTGAGAAACAGTCATGACATCCAGCAAATAAAGCAATTTGGAAACACGTTTGGTATCATGAACTTTGACAATTATGAAAGCATATCGCAGCTACAAAATAATATCCTATCCAATATCCAAAGTTTGGCGGAGGGAAAAGCGGAGGGATTTCATTTTGGCTTATTGCTTCCTAAGATCATGTGGCATGGGTCCAATAACCAATACCACAAATGGGTTTCCAATTTTATTCGAGGAGACTTTGGAATTTCGGATTTTGATCGACGTCCTGTCAAAACTAGAATTTGGGAAGCACTTGCTTGGACCTTATTGATAAATATAGTGTCAATACTTTTGGCTTACTTGATTAGTATTCCATTAGGTGTTTATTCTGCATATAAATCTGGTTCTCGCTTTGACAGAAATGTTTCTTGGATCAGCATGTTGTTGTATGCTTTGCCTAGCTTTTGGGTAGCGACCTTAGCGATTACATTTTTTGCATCCTATGATTGGTTGTATTGGTTTCCTTCTGGAGGGCTTGGTCAAGGAGGACAAGATTCTATTGTGGCTCGTTTTCTTGAAGTAGCCTATCACTTGATATTGCCTGTATTTTGTGTAACTTATTTAGCCCTCGCTTTTATCATTAGACAAGTCAGAGGGGCAATGAGTCAGACGCTAGAGCAAGATTTTATCAAAACAGCGAAAGCTAAAGGACTACCATCAGGTCAAATTATTTGGCAGCATGGTTTCAAAAATTCGCTTCTTCCATTAATCACTTTATTTTCAAATATACTCCCGGCAACAATAGCTGGATCAGTAGTCGTGGAAATTATTTTCAGCATTCCGGGCATGGGGCGTCTAGCATTCAATGGAATTCTCCAACAAGATTGGAATTTGGTTTTTACCATTATGATGTTGGCCACCTTGCTTACACTGATTAGTACCCTACTTGCAGATATCTTGTACACTAAAGTTGACCCTCGTATTTCACTAAGTAAAACCAATAGTTTTGAATAGTGAAAAATCACATAGTGGCAAGACTTTGTTCAAGAGGGCTATATTTAAGTCTAGAGCAGCGAAGATGGCTACATGGATGTTAGGACTTTTTTTGTTTATTGCTGTGGCTGGAGACTTTATCGCCAACGACAAGCCTATATTTTGCAAGGTTGAAGGCCAGACATATTTTCCAGTATTCAATAGTTATGGATTTGCATTAGGACTCAGCGACATCCATCATCCAAATTTAGGAACGGAGTGGCATGACTTGACGTATGAAAAATCTCTCTGGCCGATCATCCCTTTTACGGGTAATTCTCTTGACATACAAAATAAATATCGTCCTCCTTTTTCTGGTGCAAAAAAAAATAATCGCTTTAGACATTTATTAGGCACAGGCATATTGGGTAAAGATGTAGCAGCAGGCATTGTGCAAGGAACACGTATTGCACTTCTGGTCGGGCTCCTGGCCATACTCTTTGCTGCCTTGATAGGAATTATTATTGGAGGTATAGCTGGGTATTTTGGAGACCATCATTTCAGAATATCTTGGATCAAAATTGTAGCACTCATTCTAGCCTCTATCTTGAGTGTATATTATGCACACCTCTGTTTTCAAATTTGGTCGGAAGCGGAGCAAAGTATTTTTATGCGAGGCATCTACTTTCTTAGCAGCATCTTTATTGGTTTTTTAGTAGGTGGGCTAATATATTTTATTGCTTATCTCCT
Organism: uncultured Saprospiraceae bacterium; assembly: GCA_964458675.1. GTDB lineage: Bacteria > Bacteroidota > Bacteroidia > Chitinophagales > Saprospiraceae > JALZVN01. The sequence continues at coordinate 1,709 of CAYWOZ010000061.1, read as the reverse complement.
AGAGCGAGCATTCAATATTCAAAATCGACGAGCACTTCCCTTAGATATTTTACTGATGCGTTTGATTGAAATCATGAACTCTATACCTGCCTTACTTATCCTATTGGTGATAGCGGGAATGTTCCAGCAGAGATCTATTTGGATTGTCATTTTTATAATTGCCTTTATAAAGTGGACCAACATCGCAAAGTTTGTTAGAGCCGAACTACTGAAAATTAGAAGCTTAGATTTTATCCGATCTGCACGTGCAAGTGGCATTTCTGAGTGGGCAATTTTGTGGAGACACGCTTTGCCTAATGCACTCACTCCAGTGATTATCACTATGGCATTTGGCATTGCGAGTGCGATACTCTTAGAAGCAACGATTTCTTTTTTGGGTATCGGGATTGATCAGGAATTAATGAGTTGGGGAAAGATGCTAGCACAAGCAAGGCAAAAACCAAGCGCATGGTGGTTGGCTATATTTCCAGGCTTGATGATTTTTGTTTGTGTGATTTCATTCAACATTCTAGGAGATCGCATTCGTAGAATCAATAGATTTTAAAAGAAAGGAAATTCAGTAATTGGATTTGGATTTGGGCGTGCCTACAGGCTAATCGCGAACCCACCCAATGTAGACCGTGCTATTCGTGACTCCGTGTTCTCTTCGGACCTTCGGTCTGCTTACCTTCAGGGCGAAGGTAATTCGCCCTGAAGGTAAGCATCACTGCTATCACTCACGCAAAAAGAATTCATTGTAGGTTATACCCACAATAAAGAAAATTTGGCAATTATCCTTTTTTCTTCTTTCTCATTCCAGGAGGTATAACTCCAGATCTGCTTTTCTTTTTTGGGTTGCCTTTTTTGTCAACTTTTACAGTTGCTCGCTCATTAACTGGGCAGCCCGTTTTCTTGCTACAGGAAGAGTTGGAAAGTAGAAAAAGGCCTAAAAAGGCGCATAAAACAAGGGTTATATAAGATCTACGCATACCAGAAAAAGTATATTTTTTAAAAATAATGGAGTTAATATCCACCTATAGTGAAACGAAAATAAGACCAAAAAGTATATTTAAGTGTATAAAAGAGCAAAAAGGCTTCATTTTAGGAAAATATTACATATAAAGGCTGTAATCCTTTGAATATGCGCTAAATGCAGCTATTTTTGTTTGACTTTGTTAATTTAATAATAAAATAAAAAGAACATGAACAAAGGTGATTTAATAAGTAAAATAGCTGAAGAAGCTAATCTTTCAAAAGCACAGGCTCAAGAAGCCTTGGAAGCTACGCTAGGTGCAATCAGTGAAACTTTACAAAATGGCAACAGAGCCTCTTTGATAGGATTTGGAACATTTTCAGTAGCACAGAGAAATGCACGAGTTGGAAGAAATCCTCAAACAGGAGAATCTATCAACATTCCCGCTAAAACTGTTGTAAAGTTTAAGCCAGGAAAAGATCTTACATCTAGTGTAAATTAATTACTAGAAACACCGAAAAAATAAAGAGGTATTCCTACGAAGGTTTACCTCTTTTTCTTTTGTACTTAAAAGAAAGTGGTTTAGGGCTTTTTTGCTTTTTCTTTTAGCCACTATTTTCGTTAAAAAATAAAGTCGCACAAAATGTCCCAAACCGCTTTCCATTGAGTATACCTATACCCTGCCGGTGACAACCTATCCATTATCATTTATTCCAATCCCAATTCACCATTTCCCAACTCGTTCCGTCGGTTGTTT
>CAYWOZ010000060.1:0-17908 GCA_964458675.1 uncultured Saprospiraceae bacterium | reverse complement strand
TGGTTTACAAATCTCCATTAATGGATTTTTTTTGTAGCCCAAATAACTTGCATCAATATTATGAATAAGATTTAACAGGAGCCGTGTACGAGGCCCGTACGCACGGTTCTGTGAGAGGGATAAAGTTAGAGGGGGTTTCTCTAACTTTACCCTACTCGATTTGAGTTGATTTTAAAATCTAATATAGAATAATTTAAAATATAAACGATTTCACGGTCCTCAATGAATTAGCCAAAAAGCTATTAGAATTCAGTTTTAACAGTGGTTTGAAATTGTAATTCAAGGCAATCTTAATAAGCTGTAAAGGAAATTGAATAGAATCTTTCAAGGTAATCTTAGATCCTTCAACTTCTGTCCATTTCTTTAATGATACCTCCTTGAACTTGTTCAACATGGAAATCTTACCATACTTATTTCTCATTCTCATAAGTAGTTCTATATCGAATAACCATTTAGAGATAAAAGCTTTTTGAAATAAAGTATTTGCTGTTTTACGGGTAAATACCTTTGCTCCGCACTGTGTATCATTTATTTTTAATCCGATAATCCACTGAATTACCACATTAAAGATATTGCTGCTTGCAGATCTGAATGCTGTACGTTGGATATTAGCTGTGTTGACTCTAGTACGAGATCCAATTACCATACCGTCGGTATCGATATCGTCCTCTAAAGAGTCTGCCAAATTTTCATAATCATCGAAACCTGTAGCTAGATCAGCATCCATAAAACCAATCTTTCTAGCTTGCGTATTTTTTAACATAAAGTTTACGCCTGATCGTATAGCTTCCGCTTTACCATTATTTTGTGGCACATCGTATACGTAAATTCTAGATGGACTTTTGGTTTGAAAAGATTGTAACACCTTTAAGGTGTCATCAGAGCTACCGTCATTAACAAAACAGATAGAGTAGTTAGAATTGCTATTCAAAAATTCCTCAAAAGAAGCTAAATCCAACCTGTCCGCTTCATTGTAGCATGGGACTACTATTGCATTCTCCATATATTATTACTGTCATAAATGGAGGGTAATGGTTAATAAAGATTGGAGGAACAGTAGGTATATTTCAAGTTTATTGCCAAATAACTAGAAAACGACGCTCAAATCGTCATAAATCGTATATTTTTTAGCTCTATTTATATCTTTCAGTAAATCAATTCGTAATAGAATAAACAGAAGTATTACGTGATAATATTTATTTGAACAAAGATTGGATAGAGGAAGAACATATTATTTTATAGCCCTAATGTTGGTGTTTGTTTTACATGCAACTACCAATTTCTTTACGTTTGATCAGACATATGATGCCTACGTGCATATTTTCTTTGCTGATCACTATGCAGAAGGCTGGTTTGACAATTGGGATTATCGTTGGTATACTGGATTCAACATTATCTCATACCCGCCGCTTGTGCATCAAATAGTAGCATTAATGTCCTTCATTTTGGGTTTGAAGCTAGCTTTTTTCGTTTGGTCGGTACTGATGGTGCTATGGATGGTGCGAGGGATGTACAATTTTTCTCAATTATGGGTTAGTAAGGAGGCTTCGGGCATCGCCGCAATCTTAATGGTGTTTACGGGAAGTCTTACTGAAGCCTTGCACATCTTCGGTCAGGTACCAAGTATCACGGGAATGGCTTTTCTACTCAATGCTTGCCCAGAAATATATAAATGGGTTTGTACAAAAAAAAAGTCTCATCTTTGGATGGCTATTGCATTTTTAAGTGTGACCTCAGCAGCCCACCATGTTACTACTATATTCGGGATGGTCTTCTTCGTATTTCCAGTTATTGGAATTGCTATTTTTGACTTATGTGAGGAAGAAAAAGCGGGCGGCACAAAAGTTACTATCAAGGACTTTCTTACCAAAATTGGGAAGAACCTTAAAAGCCTAATTCCTTTTGGCCTTGTAGTAGGTATTATCATGATTCTAGTGATACTTCCATATTGGTTATGGACAAAATCTGATCCTATATCACAAGTATCTATTCCACATGGTTCTAGAGAGTCATTTATTGATAATCCAGATCTAGGCATTATGTTTTTTCTATTGCCATGGGGAATTATGTTATTTGCCTTGCCGTACATATTTGCCCGCTCTTTCAAAAGACGGCATATTTTCTTAGGCTTATCTCTAGCATTGTTATTTGTTTTAGGTACAGGAGGGACTACTCCTATCCCAAGATGGATACTAGGAGATACAGCTTATGAGATACTTACCTTAGATAGATTTACTTTTTGGGCTACGATTATTTCGGTTCCATTTTTTGGTGAGTTTATTCAAAGACTGTATTCGGGGGACCTAAAAAAATTCCGATACAACACTTTTTTTAGACGCTTTACACTATTATTCTTTTCGTTAGGGATTATTCTATTCAATGTGTTGATTGTAAATGCTACTTACTTTCAGGCATTTCAACCAAAAGAAATAGACCCTAAGCCAATAGTTAATTTCCTCGAGAGAGATATGCACAGTAATTGGCGTTTCCTGACTTTAGGGTTTGGAGATCAGATGGCATGGTTATCTGCTAATACGGATGCACTTTCAGTAGATGGAAACTATCACTCCGCACGTCGCTTACCTGAGATGACCACAAAAGCGGTAGAGAGATTGGAAAACGCGAAATATCAAGGTGAAGCTGGTATTAGTTCTTTAAAAGAGTTTCTGACGATTCCCGAAAAATTCAGCTTGAAATTCGTTTTTGCCAATGACAAATTTTACGAGCCAATGTTGTATTTTTTAGGATGGGATAAGATAGGGCAATTAGAGAATAACGTAGTCGTCTGGGAACGACCTGATGTACCTCCATTACCAGATTTATTGCCCCGTCAAAACATACCTTCCTTCCAGAGGTTTATTTGGGGAGTGCTCCCAATGCTATGTTTTACTTTTGCTTTTTTAATATATCTAAGATATTTGTTTAGAAAGAAGTGGAAAGTAATCAACATTGATATAGCATCCCTTTCTCAATATGCTATGCAAGGTGTCAAAAGCAAATCTGTATGGTTTACGCAATCGGCTTGGATGATATTTTTATTAATTCTGTCTGTAGGATTTGTATCCTTTGTAGCTGCGAATCAATATGATCACGCTACCCCTAAAAAAGTATTGAATGCATATTTTGACGCTCTAAACTATAAAGATTTTACAAAGGCTTATTCCTACTTAGACAAGGAAACAAGACCTATCCTAGATCAATACATGTTAGAACTATCATTAGAGGACGGTATATTGGCTTCATATTCAATTTTGGATACGCTTGAGATATTAGATATCCAATATGAAGACAGTAATCATGCATCTGTGGATGTAAATCTGTTATCTACCACTTCACTAATGAATTATAGAACTAAAGAAACTATACAATTGGTACGAAGAGATAAGAGCTGGTACCTAATGCATGAAGACTTCGATAAAGATGTTCCTGTTGACCAATTCTACGGAGTACCTGATGTAGCCTATTTTAATCAAGGTCGAAGAAAGGCGGATGTAAGAATTACTAGGAGAGAAGACGTATTAGATAGGCCCGAAGCTTTTGTGATACAAGCTAATTTAGTTCAAAAAAATGACCAATACCATATTGTAGGCGAAATACAAAACATAGACAACGTACCAGCTTATATCACTGTAGATGGTTCTTTAATGGATGAAAAAGGGTATTTGCTTGCCAGATATAACGCAGGAAATGCCATTATACGAAGACTTTTGCCAAATGAGAAAACGCCATTCCGAATCGATTTTATTGACAAGATTGAAGATGCAGGAAATAAATTGTACTTAGAAGATAAGAGAGATTATAAAGATGAGTATTTCAAAGCACCTAAAGATTTTAATGTATTTGTTAGAACTATGGTGAGTGGTCAAAAGATGTATAAACTTACTGGTATAAAAGACTTAGCTATTAAAGGAAATGAACTTACAGGTGCTTTAGTGAACTATGGAACTAACGAAATTAGTATACCTCAAATTTTATTAGCGGAGTACTCTGCAGATGGTCAAATGAAATGGTTGGAGGATGTTTTCTTAGAAAGTGGGATTAGACCTCAAAGAGAAAAGGAATTTACCTTAAAATCAAAGATTGATGAAGTAATGTTAATAAAGAAGGGGAGTGGGTATAAATTATTTGTAAATGGAACCTCAAAAGTTCAGATCGATTATTTTGAAGAAATAGATGACCATATAGGAATTGACAAAGTCTCAAAAATTAATAAAATAGATCAGAGCATACTTAAAGTTTTCACAAATGGATTTGTTTATGACCTAAATTGATGAATGATTAGATATAGTCATTTTATTATACTGCTGGGAGTAATTTCCTTGCTCTTCGGATGTACTGTTGCTTCCGTAGAAGGTATAACCTGCATGTCCAAAGGAAAAGGGAAGATGTCTTATCTAGCTAAAAAATATAAAGCTGGAGATAAAATTAAATTCAAACTTGAAACTGAAAATCTAAAAGATGAAGATATCATCATTATATGGGATGGAAAGTTTGGAGAGCGTTTCTTCGATAAAACTATTTTTTCAGAAGAATTCTTATTTAGTTTTCCCGATTCATTAAGCATTTACAGTGGATTTGCTACCGTTAAAGTCATTCATTGTGATAAAATTCTTTGTCAAAGTAGTACTTATATTGAAAGCTTGCATCCTGTCGGAACCATCGAATCTTATCTAGGACCAAAAACCTTAGCAATAGATCAGAATATGCAGTCTATGCTTTGCCTAATACCTACAGATAAATTTGGAAATGCTTTAGAGGATACGGACACCATTTCATTCAATACAAAATATAGAAATAAGACCGTTAAGAGAGTCACTAAGAATATCGATAATTTATTATCCTATATCAAAATTGAAAATAATAAAGAAGTAGGCAAGGTGCTAATGGGCGCTAAGTGTGTTGATACTTACATAGATGAACAAGAAATATCAATTGTTCAGGGGCCCATGCAAGAAGTGAAAATCAATATTATTGAAATGCATCCATATGGCGACGATAGACAATTGGTCCATCTAAACACAGATGTTATTTATGACGTAAAATATAATATAGTTGCTGATGGGACTAGTGTTATTTTTATAGTATATGAAGATGAATTAGTAAAGGCTCAGTATCAGGCCTACACTGTCAGCGGTATAGCAACTGTATTTATAGAAAATCCCAAAAATGCAGCACAATGGACGGTCTCTATTGCAGGTGCTGCGAAGGGCAATGAAGTTTATTTGAATTTCGAAAACAATATTGAGTCTATTCCTTTACGAATCGAAAAGAATACTCTTCTAGTCGGCCCAGTGGTTGGGGCATTAGATCAGTATATACCAGATGGGACACAAGTATCTATTATTTTTAATAATAAATATTATCGCGAATCTATTATTGAACATGGATTTGCAAGAATTGAAATACCTGAAAGAGCATTAAAAGCGGAAGAGTTAATATCTGAAGTGACTATAAATAATAAAAAAGTGAAATTGATTTACTAATAAATGGTATTGCGTAAAAACATATTGCGTTTTGTAGCTACTAGGATTCTATATCTAGTAGGTATCGCTATTGTAATATCCATATTAGCAAACGTCTTTGTATTTTTTAGTCATTCTGAATTTACTTCAAAAGAAAAAGAAGAAAAGGCAATATATCATACTAGTTATCATGTTCCTAAAGTCACCTGGAACCAACCCAAAAAAGAGAAAGGCAGATATCTTGAAGAATATGATAATGGTCAGATTACACAAGCTTATCAAAATGCTTGGCATTTCCTCAATGAAGCATTGCGAAAAAAGTCAAATGTCGGATTAGATGATTTCTTCTCGGAGCAACTTATTGAAGAAATCGAACTTTTAATTGATGCGGATAACGATTACATAGAAGATAGAGTTGACTTAAAACATAATATAGATATGCATCTATTTTCTATAGATAAGCACGTTATAGCGTTTAGAGATAATGATGTAAGAATAAAAAGAAAGGTATTTCAAAAGAAGAAATTGCTATACGAAGAGGAAATCTATAAAAACTATGAGGTAGTAATGACCATTGCTGATGGAAAATGGAGAGTCTTGCATATGAAAGAAATGGCAAATGATAAACAAAAACCTCATATTACTAAAAGTGATTCTCCTCATTTTGTGATGGATTCTTTAGTAACTTTTGTAAATACTGATGATCAAGATAAGTTATCTAAACCTATAATTGCTTGCAAAACGAAACCTCGAAAGGGTTTTCATAAAATAAATTCAGGGGAAACCGTATATAGATTATCTAAAAAATATAATGTTTCCATTAAACAAATAATGAAATGGAATTCGTTGAAAAGTACTTCCGACATAAAAGTTTGTAGCCATCTCCGAGTTCAAAAGCCAAATCAAGAAAGAAAGAAGATTGTTTTGGTAACCCCACGTGTTAGTACTTCTAAAGTCGATAAAACCAAGGTTGTAGAAAGAGATGAAACTATTTACACCATTGCTAAAGATTTAAATATAGAACCTGTCAATTTGAGAAAAGCTAACGGGTTAAAAGGAAACAATATTTCCCCCGGTCAGGTTTTGAAAATTCCTAACCAAAAGAACATTAACCTTTCAAAAGTAGAACAAATAAAAGGAATCAACTACTATCCTCAGTCTTCTCCTTGGTTGGATTTTTGGTTGGACTACGATCAAAAAGTCATTCGCAAAGATTTGATGAGAATAAAGAGCTTAAGGATGAATACCGTTAGAATTTTCATTCCAAGTGATGGGGTAGTGCCTGGCCTACAGTTTAAGGTAATGCTTGACAAATTGGAATTACTTTTAGATGAGTGTCTTGTTCTTGACCTCGATGTCGTAGTGACACTATTTGATTTTCCAGTAAGCTTTGATTTATCCTACTATACAAGATCAGAAAGACAGTTAGAAGATATACTTACTCGATTTAAAGACCATTCAGCAATATTGGCATGGGACTTAAAGAATGAACCGGACCTTGATTTTCCTGGGCATAGTAAAAAGAAAGTATTGCAATGGCTAAATTATATGATAGAAAAAGCGAGAGACTATGATCCAAATCATTTACTCACCATTGGATGGTCTAATCCTGAAGACGCTGTTTTATTAGCTTCAAAGCTAGATTTTGTAAGTTATCATTATTATAGAGATCCTAAGTCTCTAGCTTTAGACATGCTAAAATTAAAAGCGGAAGTTAAAAAGCCTCTACTATTAGGAGAATTTGGGATACCCTCTAACAAAAAATGGTACTTGCCAAGAGGACACTCTAAAATCGATCAACGCGATTATTTGAAAAAGATGAAAAGAGAAATGGAAATCAATGATGTTCCATACCTGTTGTGGACCTTATACGATTTTGATGAAATTCCAACTGAGGTTTTCGGATACAAAAAATGGGCTCATAGCAAACAAAAGTATTTTGGATTGATGGATTGCAATGGTGAAAAAAAACCTGCCTACTACATTTTTGCACCCCACGAGAGAAAATAATTACTTTTGTGCTAACTCTTGAAAGTGCATTACATACCAATCCGCAATATCTTCGATTCTCAGACCATTCGCTGCAGCAAAATTTTGTTGAGCAATGGATACACGATGCTTGTCATCGCAAAGTAGCTTTTTCATAGCCACAGCCATTCCGTATATGTCGTTGGGTTCAAAGTAAGCTCCAGCAAATCCTTCTTCTGTTATCAGTTCTTTTAGATCACCAATGTTCGGGAGCATAACTGCTTTTCCATAACTCCCAGCTTGATGAAGGACTCCAGAACTCCCCGTAGTACTTGTATAATCGAAAGCAACCATAGTGCTATTCGAAAATAAGCCTGCAACGTCAGCTTCTTCTACATATCCAGTAAAATGAATTCCCGCTACATTTGCATATTTCTCTTCAACACTTTTTAAGTACCCTTTTACATTTGGATTGTCGGTTCCAGCTATGGTGATTTCAATATCTAACTTAGTTTCTTTTCTGACTATAATCATAGCCTCAATTAGGTTCTCTACTTTTTTGTAAGTTCCAAATTTTCCAAAAGTCAAGATGCTTCTTTTATCTGGATTGTATTCAAAGTCAGGCTTTATAGTGGACTCAAAACTTCCGTGAGGAAGTAGCGCAACATTTTTACAGCCATACTTTTTTTCTAAGATTTTCACATATTTAGGTATAGTAACTCCTACCACATTTGCAGAAAGAATGATTTTTGTGATTTGTGTTCCAATGATGTCATAAACATTTTGTAGTATCTTATTCTGAGCTATTCCGGCAGAATGATAATCAACAGTTTCAATAATATTGTGAAGAAGTACCATAGACGGAATTCCACTCCATTTGCAAATTAATGGACTTAAAAGCCCTAATGTAGCTGCCACCTTATTGTCCCCAAATGATAAAAATTGTAAATTATATAAAACTAAATCTGGCTTTACTTCATTTATACACTGCTTAATTTTTTGGCAAGTATTGAATTGATTAAAAGACCAAACTGGATGGATAAATACATTTTGAGGACGATCATTACTAAGGTACACTTCATCATCTGGAAGTATGTCGGTGATGATGTGAATATCTTTAATTTCACTCTTCTTTTTAAATTGTTCCACCAAGTGAAAAGCATACTCATTTAATGTTCCTTTACTAGGTGGATAAGGAGAAACGATAGCTATGCTTAGAGTCTTTGAATTGACGCTATTTTTACCTTCGTTTTTTTTCATTCCTTTTTGAACTGGAATGATAAGATCTTCTCTTATTGCTTCTTTTTTGATTTGTGTAGTACCCATATTTAAGAGATATCTGATTTTAAGATTAAGTCAGTTTTACTTTTCTTTCTTCTATTCGGCTTTCTCAATGAAATGACTTTTTGATAGAATGTCAATGCTGCGAACATACTTCCCATTAAGAATACTTGGACCATGATAATTTGCTCCATACTTTCGTGAAAGAAATAAATTCCAATTATTTGCAAAAGTCCAATCCCTAAAGAGATATAGACTGGGACATAATTTTCCAGAGACATGTGGTAGTATACAAATACATTGGCGCAAGAAAATAGGGTAGTAGCTACAGCATACTTCCATAATAAGGGAGCAGTACTCAAATACGCTTCTCCAAATAGAATACTTACGATTAAGGTGTCAAAGAAATAGCATCCAATCGTAATAAAAATTCCAAACAAGGCAACCACCGCTACCGAAGACCAAAACAAGTAAATGTGTGGTTCTCCCTTTTTTTCTTTTTCAATAACCTTTGGAAAAAGTAGCGTTACTATTGTCCAAGTTGCGAAATAAACAACTCTTCCTATCAATGCAAGTGAAGCGTATAATCCTGCTTCTTTATTTTCGAAAAAATGTTTTACAAGAATTACATCACTATTGTTGATAATGATTTGACTAAACTCGTACATGGCTACCACTCCAAGAAATAAATATACTTTTTTGGAATTTGCAAAATTGGCAGATTTGAACAGGCTAAAAGTAGGCACTCGCCCAAAATATGCTGCCGCCGCAAAAGCTGCGATAAATCCAATGGCAATGGCTTCTATCGCCCAGGTTTGATGAAGAAGCAAACATACATGCACCAAACTAACTGTGAATAATAGCCTGGCGACCATTTCAGCAATGTAGGTGATAGCCAATTTCTTAAATTGATTTGTTCCTTGAAAGTAACCTCTAGATACACTCATGTCAATATATAATGGAATAGCAACAAAGAGTATAATCAAAGGGGTAACGCTATTGAAATTTAGATAAGACCTTATGCTTTCTTGTAAAAGAATCAAGATAAAGGATATACTTACGGAGAATATTAAGGCAATTTTCTTCATCCAAGTAATGAATGAATCCACCTTTTCCTTCAGATTTTCTGCCTCATAGGTAGCTACAAATTTTGCAGTAGACAATTGGAAGCCCAAAGCAGTGAATGAAAGGACCAATACAATAGTGGTAAGAATGTTTGCTGCCGCGAACTCTTCTGGACCAAGAAAGCGACCAAGTAGCAAGTTGAGCCCATAGTTGCCTATGTTTACGACTAGGGTGCTTAAAAACAAGAACCCACCTTCTCCAAATTTATTTAACCACTTTTTTATCACGCTATCTTAGATTTGCGAAGGTCGCGAACAATTAAAAGTTAGCTTACTCAAGTGAATAAATTCATGGACTGGGTTTTCATCTAAGACTATTAAAGTTAGTTTCCTTTGAGCATTTGTAAGTTCTTTTTTGAGCATTACAATTGCATTGAATCCAGTAAGGTCCATTTCTTTGACTCCAGTCATGTCCAGGATTAATTGATCTGAATCCTTATAAATAATAGAATGTACATTATCTCTAAATGATAGCGCATCGATGCCACTTAGATTTCCAGTCAAATGGACATATTGATTTTTATTTGATTTACTATGGTCTACGGTTAACATATCGGTTATTATTATTTTTTTCTTCCTAATGTGATGATTGCTTGTACACCTATTGCTGTATAACTAAATCCTGTTACAGTTGCTTGTGAAGCATTACTATGGCGATAGTATCCTAGTATATGGCTGTTTTCGTTAAATCTATATCCGAACTTTGCATCTATCCTTCTGGTAAATTCGCTCGGGGACTCTCTCGTGGTTTGCTCACCACCGGCCACAGTTAGATCGTATATGATTTTACTTCTTCGTCTTTCAATATTGTTGATATTGATAAACCCCTCTATATTTTGAAAATAATCTGGACTGAAGTATAAATTTGGAAATTGCTCTCGGTGTGTCATTACATTGTAGTTCACACCAAATTTTATAAAAGGAATTTCCGCTAGATTATAATATAAAGAAGCATATAGCAGATTTCTTAAATTGCCATCTGATTGAGTAGTTCCGATATACTGAGTGTATAAGCCTATTTTATATGGTGTTCTGATATGATAAAATACCTTGTGGTTGCTCATGGTAATGTTCGCCCTCAACAAGTCAACATTATAGTTATGCAATTCTTGCGAGAACGAATACCCCGCAGTTTGACTTTTGTTTATATCATATTCCAATCCTGTATTGAACAAAATTCCCGACCCAATAGTAGTACCATCATTATTCGTACTTCTAAATGGAATGATTTGACCAAATAGACTCAATTTTTTATTGACTTGATACTTTGTGCCAACGGCAAAACTAAGTTGTGTAGCGTTGTTTTCTTGAGTTACTTGCACTAACCTTCGATTCGTAAGGTGGGCAAACGATCGGAATTTTCCTTTGTCACCTATCTCAAATTTGGCTTGTGTAACATATGCTAGATTGTCTCCAACATCCCATGCATGCATATAATCCAAGGTTAGCCTAGGACGAAATTCATCCTTGACCACCTCTCTTAGTCGAAGCGCATCTGGTTGGTTAGGAACTATTTCTAATGCCTGATCTATATATGCAACGGATTCTTTGTATTTCTTTTGACCACGCATAGCTTCTGCCAATCCCATTTTCACTTCAAAAGATGGGGCATACGTGCTGTCAAGAAAATTATAATACTTTAATCCTGCTTCTGTCTCATTATTCCATACGAGCATTCTTCCCCTAGCCAAAATTAAATCCTTATGGTCTTCACCAAATCTAACCATCAAGCTATCTATTAATTCATGTGCATGACCGTACTTTCTGTCAAAACCTAAAGCATTGACCATATTTATCCCGGCTCTTATTTTATTTTCTTCAGATATATTAGGGTTTTCAGCTAAAAGCATAGCGATCTCTGCATAGTCTTTTGCTTGTTCTTTTTGGTGAAGTAGTACATTGGTATAAGAGAGACCAATATGACCTTCTAAAGGTTCAATACCTTTATCCGCGATTTCTTTATATATTTTGTTGGCTTTGTGAGGCTTACTCATCCACAGGTAATTAACCGCTTTGTTAAGAAGCGCTTCCTTATCATCAGGATGTGAGGCAAGGATTGTATCCAAATGCATCATAGAAGTATCATAGCTAAGCTTATTTCTATACTCAGAAGAGATAGCCAGTAGAATATATTTTTTACTAACGATGGCATTTTCATTTGCAGGGTCTACATCTAATGACTTATCAATATACTCAAGCGCAGTATCATTATTTTTTAGCGCAGCATTTGCGTTTGCATATCCAAGATTAGCGACAAAATTATTCGGTTCTATATTTATGAGTTCATTATATAGTTGAGCGGCTTCGCCATATCTTTCATTCCACATAAAAGCTTCGGCTAAGTTTAGAAGTATTTCGAAGTCGCCAGGAAAATGAGTTTGGAGATGTTGAAACTCCTTTAAGGCTTCATCCTTTTCTCCAGAAAGACCCTGTGCACGAGCAAAACAAATTTTGGCAGTTTTGTTATTTGGTTCAGATTGTAGTACCTCAGCGAAAAATTCTTTTGCTTCAGAAAATTCTCCACCTTCAAGCATAGAGAATCCCTCTTGCATGTTTATTTGACTAAACCCAAGATTAACCAATAGGCATAGTAGGATGCCTATAATTACTTTTTTCTCTTTCAGCACATTTTAAATTTTTATGCCCAACTAGAATTCACTAGCCAGGTAAATTAGGATAAGAGGTGGTCTTACTTATTCAGTAAAACGCACCTCTATAATTCATCCATTGCAAAAATATCTTATATGTGATCTTATCACATTAGTTCTTTATTACTTTACTTGTATATATTTGGCCATTACCTGCTATTACTTGAATAAAATATAAACCAGGTACCATATCGTTTCTTTCCTTCAGCGTAAATGTTTTAAGCCCGGATACAAGTGTACCTTTATCTGATACAATAATTTTGCCACCCACATCTGTTAGCTTCATAGTATAACTAGTTGTTATATCTGAATTGATAAAGTATTGGGTTGAAATACTAAATGGATTAGGCTGAACCAATATTTCCTTTTCATCTAGATTAGTCCCGAGTATAGGAATTTCTCCATTATTAAAGTTTAGATTTCTTAAATCTACATTTACGGTCTTAGTAACTTCTTCAGTATTTACAATTTCAAACACCACCATTTTGACATCCTTCCAATTTATGTCAGAACCAAATTGTGATTTTTGTAAGGTGTATTTTTGTTCTTCTTCATTTAGTTGAACTGCAAATCTTGGATGGTCCTCCCAATGCACTATACTTTCTTTTACGATAACTACATTCACAGTAGTATTTCCAGTAGCGCTGAAAGTGAAGTTCCTATATCTGTCTAAATCTTGAGCTTTAAACTTTGGACCTAAACCTCTAAATACATTTATAGAAGTATTGATATCTGCTTCTAGCTCTACATTTCTACTCAAACTGTAAGCCGTGTTATCCTCTAAAGGGACAGAGGCAGTTATTTCATATTCAGAAAGATTGTTTTGATTATCATCAAATTCAGTTCCCCATGGCCCATCTGCAAAAAATAAATCATCCATCGCTCCAAATTCAGTATTGATTCTAAACCCTATGTCATAGACATCCTTCATGTCCAGGCTTATCATATCCCTTAATGATTTGTCAAGCTGAAAATCTAATTTAGTTTCTTTTGCCTCTTCTATTTCTGTTGACGATCTCTTTCCTTCGATCGCAACTTTCGAACTTTGATTTTTATTAACTAAATATAAATTAAGTTTTCCATTGGCTATTTTACCATGACTTACAAATACCTGAGGTGGATTTGTAGTTTGTATAGATGCAATTTCAGTATGTTGATTTATTCTATCAAAAGTAGCTTCAACCAGAGAAATCAAATCAAGCATATTGTTTGACCAAATTTGGAAATTGTAAATTTCATCATGAGTGGTATAGTGCTCTTTCAACCAGTGATTTTCAATATGCGCACCCTTGTCGTCTAGATGGACAGAAAACGAAATGGCATATTCTACATTTCCATCGGCTTGCAATAATTCCGCAACGATAAGTTGTTCACCATCATAGAATAGGGTTGAAATATCCTTTATCTGAGCCCCATCAAGACGGTCGCAAATATATTTGGAATGCTCGTATGTCTCATTTTCAGTTTTTAATAATAGTATTGTAGCCAATCTTCTATCTGCATTTACGTAGTCAGCACTAAATACTTCTACAGCATTTGTGATATGCACCAAATCCTCAGGTGATGTTATTTGTGCTGTAGTCTCGGGTATCGCGTTAGACGGTATGAAAATCGAAATATCGAAACCCGATCGTTCATTAGGATTTATTGCCCTTTCCTGAAAAATAGGAAAATCTCTGTATCCAACATCTTCCTTTTTTCTAACAAAATTTCTTTGAGCTATAGCTGCACCTAGCCTACTGTTACTTTCTAAACCACCGTCTATTCCATTTGAAGAATTACACTGTGGGTCTTCGCTATCGATTAAGCCATCACCGTTGTCATCTATACCGTTATCACATATTTCTACACAGCTAGTAATTTGTTGGCATTCAGCGTCATCACAATCTATAAATCCATCCCCATCATCATCTATTCCGTTAGTACAGATTTCTACTAAGCAAACATTCGAATTTAGACAATCTGGATCATTACAGTCTATAAGGCCATCCCCATCATCGTCTATTCCATTATCACAATTCGTTTCGAATGGAGGCAAGGCAGCACCACAATTAAATCCATCATTTGAACTTAGGTTTGCACTAGAATTCAATACTTGCGTTGCGATATTTGTTTCTATATCTATAGAATAAATTCTTCCAGATACACCATTGGCAGCAAACAATGTTCCGTCCCTATTTGCCCAAAGGGCTCCATAGTATCCTTCATCAGTATTGATAGAACCCGTTAAGTCCGAATAGACAACTTCTCCTGTATCGGGATTGATTTGTATAAGCCTATTATCATTACCTACGGCATACAAATTTCTGTCACTATAGTGAAAAGCAATATCAGTTCCACCAGGATAGGGGATTCCTGTATCTTCCCAGGCTAAAGTTGCCTGATTTAAATCTATACGGAGGATGTTGCCATCCTGATTTGACATATATAAATTATTGGAGTCATCAATAGTTGCCATGAAGTACACAGAATTCCCAGGCAATACCAATCCAAGACTTCCCAGGCTTCCATTATTTCCCACCAAAACTAATATGTGATTTCCATTCGAAATCGCGGATGCATATACATGACCGTCCGTAGGATTCATTGCTGCACCATTAATAGCATTGACACCACTTAATCTAAATATATCTTTATAAAACTGGTTTTCGATATCTAGTGTTGCTAGAAATCTATTGTTTATAACTTGATAAAACCTTTCATCGCATTCAAAGCAGAAAACATATGTTTCACAATCTGAATCCTGACAATCTATAGCGCCATCACCATCATCATCGATTCGGTTAAAGCATATTTCCGCCTGACCATAAGAAGATATAGACAGGGTAAAAGAAAAAACGATAGCTAGTAAAATGTAAAATCTATTCATATCCACAATTTAAACAAGGACTTGTTTTTTATTGATTCACTTATAATTTTAAAAGGCCTTTATAAATTCAAACAATTGTTTTGCGACATTCTAAAGTGTAAATGATGTTAAGACATATACAATTATGCGCTTATCCGTAGAGAAAGATTAAGTATTAATAAAGAATGTGTGACTTGATGATTAGCCTTGTTATTGGATTGTCTTTTTGCCAAAACTTATATTAGTATTTAGCTATTTATGTATCTACCTAATTCGCACCTATTAGTAGAATAGGATAACTGATATGTGAAAAGTGGCTTTCTAAAGTGTAGGTAAAAGGTGACTTGACAGATATTTTGTTATTAAAATTAAATGCTATGTATGCACTATATTATTTGAAAAGTCTTTTGGGGACTCCACCTTTAGTCAAGTCATCCGTTACTCTACTGCCTTGACTATGGTGTCGGGCCTTCCACTTATATCGCCGAAAAAGCGATATCGCTACACCCCCTAGTCTCTAACGCACTCCGTTTGTCGTGCTCCATGCCGGTGGCACTTCGCGATAACTCAAGACACTTTTTCTAACCAAGAAAGGAGTTGCTTTCGCATCTCATTGTCGGTATGTGCCCAAGAGGCAGCATCAAGGTGGGTAGCATTTTCTAGTTCATAGTACTTAAGAAAATTAGGGTGTAAGGCTTCGTACTGATGACGAAAAGATTGAGAAGCCTCAAACTGAACAAGTGCATCCAGCTTCCCATGTGTGCATAAAATAGGGATAGGTAAGCTGTCATCGATATAGTTTATTGGAGAAGCGCGACGAAATTGATCAGACTTGGTGGCGCCTGCAAAACGATATAATACAGGTGTTTTTTTCATTTTACTCAAGTCCATAGGGGGAGCATATAAGAACATAGCCTTAAATTGATTTTGAACATAGCCAGCTGCCTCATGCAGCTTTTTTTGGAAATAGATGAGCGCAGCCAAATTTGCACCAGCACTCACTCCACCAAGTATAATGTTATCCAAATTCATTACAAACCCTTGAGTCTTTAGACTGGGCAATTTTTCCAGCATCAGCCTAGCATCTTCCAAAATATGGTCCGAATGAAATCGAGGTACTTTTCGATAACATGGCATTACTACTTGATATCCAAGACTTGTGAAAAGTAATGCTTTTTTAATGAATACTTCTGGTTTTCCAAACATCCATCCCCCACCATGATAGTAAATAATAAGAGGTTTATTTGGGTCTGGATTAGCAGGGCTGTAGATAACAAGATACTGACTAGCGTGCTTGCCAAAATGAATTTTCTCAGACGTTTGAGTCGAAACGGATGTACGTGACATTGTCTTTCTCCAATACCCCATTAATTGAAATAACTCATATACAAGCGTACCTTTTAGCATCTATCAAATATAGAAACTTTAACATTCCCATTACACATTATATCGTCATTGGTACGTTTTATGAAAGTATATATATTAAACCTTTCTAGATATGAAAAATCAAACTCTTAATCTTTTAGCGCTTTTTTTATTAGTTTCTATTTGGTCATGTAAAAGAGATGACGGTATGTCCGTCATTACCGAAAATAATGATCCGAGTAACTATGAAATTATAATACAGAATGAGTTTGTAACCCCCCCCTCCAAAGTTTCTGTTTTTTACAGAGTGGTTGATGGCCTAGGAGATCCAGTATCAAACTTGACGGAAGGTAATTTTTCAATTTTAGAAAGAGGAAGAAATGATACTGAATTCAAACTCATCTCTAAGGATGAAGCAGATAGAATCATTTCTGACAACAACGATATTTTCAGAAACAACGTCGTCTTATTGTTAGACTTAAGTGGCTCAGTAGTGAATAATGATTTAGACGCCCTCAAGCTTTCTTCAGAGTTGTTTGTTAACAACCTTTTAAGTACCAAAAATACTTCGACCAAAATTGGGATTTTCTGGTTCGATGGTGTAGATGTTTTACATGAACTGATTGGCTTTACGGATGACCTAGTTCGCTTGACTAGCGCTATAGCGAGTATCGAACCTAATTTGCCAACAGATAGGTCAACAGACTTATTCGGAGCTATTTTGAAAGGAACTGCAAAAGCGCAAAATGTTATTGCGGATAATATAGCAAGCGGATTCCAATCTGCAGCATCTATAATTACCTTTACAGATGGTACAGATCAGGCAGCACGTCACCTAAAGAGCGATGCGTTCAAAGCGGTAGAAGCGGCGTCTTCATCCATAGATTTCTATACTATAGGATTGGGTTCAGAAATAGATGACGAAGTGTTAGAAGCGCTCGGTCCTAAGAGTGCATTGTCTACAGATAATCCTGCTGAGCTAGCAGATCAATTCCAGCAAATAGCAGATGCTATTTTCGCAGAAGCAAATAGCTTTTACCTTTTTGAGTATTGCACACCAAAACGTGATGGTTCTGGTGAAAATGGATTGAGAATTGAAGTAAGCAACTCAGATGGAGAAGGAGCAGTAAATACAACATTTAATGCTACTGGATTTGAAAGTGGAGTTTGCCAGTTATTTTAAATTTTATTTCTGAGTCGAATTACTGATGC